>CAZIVQ010000008.1:0-16852 GCA_964542415.1 uncultured Bacteroidia bacterium
CTTGTAGGTCACATCAGCCGTCCGGCTGCCGCCGAAGAGATAGGTCCAGGCCTTGAGGCCGTAGTAGGACCAGGTGATCATGGTGGAAAAAGCAAAAAGAATCACCGCCACGGCCAGCACATATTTGAAAAAGGGAATCTCCGAAGAGAAAGCCGCTGAGGTCAGCTGCACCCCGTCCGCCGCGCCGGGGTCGAGGTGGTTGTTGGTGATGATGATCACAATGGCGGTCATGGTGCAGACGATCACCGTATCGATGAAGGGCTCCAGCAGGGCCACGATGCCTTCGCTGGCCGGATTGTTGGTCTTTACCGCCGCGTGGGCGATAGAAGCCGAGCCGACCCCCGCCTCATTGGAGAAGGCTCCCCGGCGGAAGCCTTGGATCAACACGCCCACGAAGCCCCCGGCCACGGCCGTAGGCGAGAGGGCTCCCGAGACAATTTCGCTGAACACCCGCGGCACCTCGCCCAGGTTCATGCCGATGATTACCAGGGCGGCCAGCACGTAGACCCCGCACATGAAGGGCACGATCTTGTCGGTCACCTTGGCGATGCTGCGAATGCCGCCTATGATCACGATGGCTACCAAGATGGCCATGAAGATGCCAAACATCCAGCCGTTATCGGCGATCCAGGTGTTTTCGACAAAGCTAAGGTTGGAAAACTGCTTGAAGGCCTGGTTGACCTGGAACATGTTGCCGCCGCCAAAGGAGCCGCCGATACACATGATGGCGAAGAAGATGGCGAAAAACTTGCCCAGGTTGGGCAGGCCCCGCTCGGCCAGGCCGCGGGAGAGGTAGTACATCGGTCCGCCGGAGACTTCGCCCCGGGCGTCGATGGTGCGGTAGCGCACCCCGAGGGTACATTCGGTGAACTTCGACGACATCCCCAGCAGGCCGGCCAAGATCATCCAGAAGGTGGCTCCCGCCCCGCCGATGGAGATGGCGATGGCCACCCCGGCGATGTTACCCAGCCCGACCGTGCCCGAAAGGGCTGCTGTCAGGGCTTGGAAGTGGGAGACTTCACCCTTCTCCTCCGGGTCGCTATACTTGCCCCGCACCACGTCGATGGCCAGCTTGAAGCGGCGGAAGTTGACGAATTTGAAGTAGAAGGTAAAATAGGTCGCCCCTAGCAGCAGCACCAAAATTACGATGGGGAGAAAATAGATTTCTGTCACCTTGAAGGTGTAGACCATCCCCTGCTTCAACCCATAAGGCGAGTCGACATTAGGCTGAAGACGAAAGGTGTAGCCATCGGCCATGACCAAGCCATTGGGCCTTACCGGCAGGCGGCGCTGGTAAGTCAGCTCTACGCCTTCGATGGTTTCAGGGTCGGCCCCTTCTTCTACCGGTGGGGTGTTGAAGCGAAAGCTTTCCAGCATGGCTGCATCGCCTGTGGCCGTCACCTTGAGGCGCAGGGCATCGGCCTTGGCATCGAATTTTTCCGTCTCATTTTCCACCACGAAGGTGACCCCTTCCAGCTCGACTTCCTCTCCTACTGGCACTGCGGTTTTGGTATCGAAGGTCAGGTACAGGCGGTCGTCGGCACCCCGGCTCAGCAGGTAGGTCTTGCCAAACTTCACCCCTTCGTCATCGGGATAGGTGTACGATATGGTAAAGGGGGGCTGGTCGAAAAAATCCTTCTTGGGATCAAGGTTCCCTTTGATCCCGATGAGCACATCCTCTCCGATCTTGGGCGCATAAAAAATAAAGCTCGTCAGCGGGTCGCCAAAGAGCGCAAAGCCATCGTTGATCTTCTCATCGGTCAGGTAGCGGTCTATTGGGGCCGAAAACTCCCGGATCAGCGGGGCGGGAGACGTTGCGGCCGGGGCCTCCATCAGCGTATCGGCTTCTTGGGCCATCAGGCCCAACGTACCCAAACAAAGCAGCCACAACAGGGAAATTTTTTTCATAGTCATGCGAAATGATAAAGCCAGAATGGAAGCCGGAAGGAGGCAGACAGGGACAAAAAATTCAGGATGAGGCCAAATTAAACCTTTATGGCCCATAAAAGCCAATTTGCCGCAAATCAGAGGTTGGGAAAATTCGGGTTTTTCGTACCGCTTGGCCCAGTCAGTGGTGCCAGATTTTGCCCCGCTGCCGCCGCAGCCCGTTCCAGGCTTCGTACAGATACAGCCCCGCCGGTAGCTCGCGCAGGTCCAGCCGGAAGCTTACCTCCGTGCCTTTCCAGGTCAATACCGGCCGCCCCTGCAAATCCCACAGGCGGATGCCGCCTTCGCCCTCCAACCGGTTGAGGTCCATCTCTAGCCAGTCGCCCGCCGGTTGCGGGTACAGCTGAATTTCGCCCAGCGGCTCGTAGTCGACCGCTACCGGCTCCGTCCAGAGCGATACCCCGTCGCGGTCCTCCGCCCGCAGCCGGTACCAACGCCGCCCTGCCTCCGGTTGGGCGTCGAGCCCGTGATAAAGGGCTCGGTCGCTGGCGGGTACTTGCCCGATTGGCAAAAAGTTCAGCCGGTCCGGGCTGCGCTGCCATTCGTAGTAGGCCACCTGATCCTCCGCCTGGACCGCCCAGCGCAAAGCCACCCGATCGCCCACCACCTCCGCCCACAAGCTGTCGATCTCCACCATGGGCACACAATCGGGGAAAATCTCCCGTTCATCGGTCCCGCTCAGCCCCGCCGGGTCGGTCACCGTGAGCCGGATGCGGTAGTAAAAGGTTTCCGTTTCGCAGCCTACCGGCGAAAGGGGCAGCCGTACCGCCCGGGCCGTGTCGATGGCTTCGCTGTGGTAGTGGGTGTTGTGGTGGAGAAATACCTGCCAGGCGTAATGCATCTCTTCAGCTGAATGTTCCGCATCGGCCACGATTGCCGTCAAGCTAAGCTCGCTCGGCTCGCTCACCGGATACTGATAGCCCGCAGCCAGGCCGGTGATGGTGGGGGCTGGGGGAGAATTGTTGAGCGAAACCAACAGCTCCCGGCGACTCACCGCTCCAGCGGTATCGGTCACGGTCAGGGTCACGGGCACCGCCTCCGGTTCTACCCCCGCCGCCTCGAATGAATAGCTAAGGATTGGCCCGCTCAGCTGGGTGTCTGGCAACTGCCACCGAAAACTCACGGGACCCCCCTCGGGATCGCTGGAGGTAGAGGCGTCGAAGGTTACCTCCAGGGGGGCTGCCCCAAAAGCCTGCCCGGGCGTGACCTGCACCTCCGGGGGCACATTGCCCTCAAAGCAAAAGCGGAACACCCCCGTTTCGTAGTCCAGGTAGTACAGGCACCCATCTTGGGGACTGGTGGCCAGGGCAATGGGCAGGGCTTCCCTGCCTTGGAAAAAGGGCTCCACCCGCCGCAGCTGAGCTTGTTCATCGAAGAAAAAAGCCCGTATCCAGCGCTGGCTGTAGTCAGCTTGAAAATAAGCGCCGTGATAGGCTTCAGGAAAATTTTCTCCCGCATAGAAACAGCCGCCGATCGAGCAGTAGCCCTGAAACATGGTCCCGCTTACTGGCGAGCGGGGATCGGTCAAGTCGGCGACCACCTGTTGGCCCAGGTCATCAAAAAAGGCGGCTTGGGTCCGTGCAGGCGGATTGAGGCCGTGGCTCCAGGCGATGGCCGGGCTGCGGTGGACGAAGCGGGGCGCAGCCGTCTCCACGCTGCGGCTCGAATCGCAAGGGTGAGGAAAATGGGGCGAGCGATTGACCAGTGGCGGGGCCAGCAAATCTTGAAAGGCAAAGAATTCGGGCTCACAGGCAGTTTCTTCGAAACGCGAATTGGGGGCGGCGGGGTTGGCGGTGCGCCAGCCAAAGTAGCGCCCCTGGGGCGCAAAGCCTTCGTAGAGCGGCCAGCCGAAGTTTTGCCCCGGCCCCGTGACCACGTTCAGTTCCTCCCAACTGCTCCAGCCCACATCGCCGAGCACGAAGGTGCCGGGCTGCCCTGCGGTGGGGTCGTGGCGGCCGGTTTCGGGCCGCAGGCAGAGCCGGAAAGGGTTGCGCAGGCCCAGGGCCCAGCTGCGCGAGCGAGGGGAGCGCGGGTGAGCGGGGTCAAAGAAGGGATTGGAGGGCAGGCCCGCGCCGGTGGCCGGGTCCAGGCGCAGCACCTTGCCGCTGAGCGACTCGATGCTCTGGGCGCGGAAGGCCCCCACGTTGGTCTCGGGCCGTAGAATGCTGTCGGCTAGGCCTTGCCCGGCATAGCTGTCGGCCGGGTGCCAGGCGGTGGCCACGTCGTTGTAGGTGGTGCCATCGCCGCAACTGAGCAGCAGGCTACCGTCGAGCCCGAAGGCCAGGTCGCCTACCCCATGGGATTCGTGTAGGATGGGGATGCCGTCTTGCGGGCCCGTACCGAGCAAGACCTTGCGGCTGCCGGGCCGCACGGCCGAGAAGTCCTCGTCCACGTTGAGCGTGTAGCGGGTGAGGCGGCCAAAGGTCGCATCGAAGTAGTGGTTGGCCTGCGGGTCGTAGGTGGGTTTTCCCTCGTGCTGCCAATGGTGGCGGTCCACCACGTAGAGCAGGTAGAGGTAGCCATTCTGCAAAAAATCGGGATCCAGGGCTACGCTCAGCAGGCCGTGGTCGCGCCAGTCGCCCACCTCCTCGGAGAGGTCGAGCAGGGGCGGTTGCTGTAGCTGCCCCTCGACCAGGCGGTAGAGGCGGCCGCCTTTTTCCCAAACATATAACCGCCCTGCTTCGTCGAAGCGCAGCCCGGTCAGGCGCTCGGGGCCGGTGTAGACCGGGATACGCTGGAAGCCCTCGGGTAGCGTTTGGGCCGGTAGGTTTCCAGCCAGCAGGCCGAGCCACAGGCAAACGAGAAAAATTCGCATAAGGAAGAAAATGCTGTGGGTAAACAACGGCAGGATTCATTGGTTAATCAAACAAAAACTGGGAAAAGCCTGGTTTTGTGTATGTTCATCTATCCATTCTTCTATCCAAACGTGCAAGTCAATCTTTATGGAAGTACTGAAAAAAATCTGGGGATACCTGACGCTGAAGAAGCGCAATCCCGATGACCCCAATACCTTCAACCTGCGTATGATGCACGGGATCAATAAGATTTCGATCCTGATGTTTGTTATCGGCATTACCTATGTGGTGATCCGAAATGTGTTTTTTCGATAGAGATCCTTTCGCATCCTTGGCTGGTTTTTTGCACCTTTAAATCTCGTGGCGACAGGACGCCTGCGAGATTTAGGGCATGGACTGGTCCAGATTTCTAGATAGCCAAAGCGCGAGATCCGGGCCAGGTCAACCCCCGAAGCCAAGCGCCATGAGCCCAGGCTGCCCGCCAGGCAGGCTTTTTTCCTCATCCCTCATTTTTCTCCCGTGGAGGCACCTCCCCAACCCATCGACTCTCAGGCCCGGGTAGAACGGGTCAGGCGGCTGCTCAAGTTGCCGAATGCGCACGTGCGCGCCCTGCTCGGGGTGCTGCACCCTACGGAAATTGCCCAGGTGCTGGAAGATTGCCCCGAGGAAACCCAAAGCCGCATCGTCAAGGAACTGCCGCGGGAGATTATTTCTGAGGCCATCGCCGAAATGGACGACGAGACCCGACCGGGGCTCTTGCTTACCCTCCTGCATCCCGAAATCGCCGGGGGCCTCATTCAGGAATTGCCCCCCGATGATGCAGCCGACCTGCTGGCCCAGATTCCTGAAGACAAGCGGGAAAAGATCCTCTATTACCTCCCCGCCGAGGAAGAAATTGTCCTTAACCAGCTGCTTACCTATGAAGAGGATACCGCCGGGGGCCTGATGAATCCAGAGGTGGTGCGGGTCGAAGCGGAGAGCAACAAGCTGCAAGCCCTGCGTTCGGTGGTGGACCAGTCGGAGGAGATGGATGAGTTTTATACCATCTACGTGGTGGATGAGGCAGAGGTGCTACAAGGCTACCTTTCCTTCCGCTCCTTATTTCTGGCCAAAAACAGCCAGCTCATCCGCGACATCATGGAGAAGGAGGTGATCGCTGTGCCGGTAGACATGGACCAAGAGGAGGTGGCCAGCCTCATGGCCCAGTACAACCTGCCCACCCTACCGGTAGTAGACCACGAGAAGAAGCTGCTGGGCCGGATCACCTTCGACGACGTGATGGACGTCCTTGAAGAGGAAACCACCGAAGACATCCTGAACTTTGCCGGGGTATCGGAAGACGAAAACCTGCGCGGCGGCTGGGCCAATGCCATCCGCAGCCGCATTCCCTGGCTGCTGGTGAACCTGCTGACCGCCTCGGTGGCGGCTTTTACCATTTCCCAGTTCGATGAGACCATCGAGAAGCTGGTGCTGCTCACTTTTCTCATGCCCATCATCGCCGGGGTTTCCGGCAACGGCGCTACCCAGGCTTTGGCCGTGACCATCCGCCGCATCTCCACCGACGGCGTCCCCACCCGCCTTGCCGCCCGCGTCGTCTTCAAAGAGGTCGCTGTCGGCGCCCTCAACGGCCTCATGCTCGGGGCCATCGTATCGCTCGCCGTCACCTTCCTCAACCCCAATCCCAACCCCCAATTCGAAGCCATGATGGGCCTGGTCGTCTTTCTCGCCCTCTTCGGCAACCTGTTGCTCGCCGGCTTTGCCGGTTCTTTCATTCCCCTGACCCTGGAGCGCTTCGGCATCGACCCGGCGGTGGCTTCATCCATCCTCATCACCGCCTTCACCGACATCATCGGCTATCTGTTGCTCTTTGGCTTGGGCACCCGCATTCTCCTCCCCCTCGTCAACACCGTGCAAGAAGGAGGGATAAACCTCGGCAGCCCGCTATTAGGTATCTGAGCCTACTTGCTTCGTGGCGGCTCCGCCCCGGTTTCCGCCCGAAAGGCTACCATCGCGGCCTGTAGCGGAGTGA
The DNA here is from genome assembly GCA_964542415.1 of uncultured Bacteroidia bacterium. GTDB lineage: Bacteria > Bacteroidota > Bacteroidia > J057 > J057 > CAZIVQ01. The sequence continues at coordinate 6,772 of CAZIVQ010000008.1, forward strand.
CCCGCTCGGGCTCGGCTTCGTAGCGGTTGTACATTTCCGAAGGATCGGTCTCCAGGTTGAAGAGCTGTGGCTGGCCAGGTTCGCGCAGGCTGAGCTTCCAGTCTCCGATGCGCACCGCTTCCAGCCGTTTGTGGGCAAAGTAAAAGAGCGTGTCGCGGGGTGAGGCTGCTGCTTCTCCCTGCAAAAAGGCCGTAAGGTCCCGCCCGTCGATGGGCCGGTCAGTCGGTAAGCTCGCTCCTCCTGCCAAAGCCAGGGTCGCAAAAAGGTCCATGGCTGAAGCCATCTCATTGCTCACGGTGCCGGGCTCGACCGTGCCCGGCCAGCAGATGAGGCCTGGCACGCGAAAGCCTCCTTCGTAGGTGGTGGTTTTCGCGCCGCGTAGCGGCCCCGAAGAGCCAGCGTGCCAGCGTTCGTTGCCGCGCTGGAGCATGCGGTCGGGCAGGTTGTGCCAGGGGCCGTTGTCACTGGTGAAAATGAACACCGTATTTTCTGCCAACCCCAGCTCTGCCAGCTTCGCCCTCAATTTCCCTACACCTTCGTCTATGTCCTGGATTACCGCCCGGTAAAGGTTGCCATTGGCGGCGGCGATGTCTGCCGCTGGCGCCGCGACCGGCAGGTGGGGCATGCTGTAGGGGAGGTAGAGGAAAAAAGGCCGATCCTGATTGGCTTCGATGAAGGCGAGGCCCTTTTCGGTAAATTCATCGGTCAGGTGTTCCTGCTGGTAGGTGACTTCCCGCAGCGGCTCACCATTGTCATACATCATCATCGGTACCTCGGTCTGCACCCAGGGCGGGATCATGTCGTTGCTGTACATCAGGCCGAAGTATTGGTCGAAGCCGCGTCCGGTGGGCTGCAACTCGGGCGTGGCGTGGCCCAGGTGCCATTTGCCGATGCCCATGGTGGCGTAGCCCTGGGCTTGCAGCAGTTGCGGCAGGGTCACTTCTGCCAGGGGAAGGCCATGGGTGGACTCTGGCCCGAGGTTGCCGGGCAGGTGGCGAATGGGGTAGCGACCGGTCAGCAGCGCCGCCCGCGAAGGGGTACAGACCGATGCCGCCACGTAAAAGGAGGTCATTTTGACGCCTTCCTGAGCCAGCCGGTCCAGGTTGGGGGTCTGGTTGACGGGACTGCCGTAGCAAGAGAGGTCGCCGTAGCCCAGGTCATCGGCGAAGATAAGCACGATGTTGGGTTGGCCCGTACGCGGCGCGTCTTTGGGCGCATCGGCGGCAGGCTGGCAGGCGATCAAGGCTGTGAGGAGAAGGAGGAAGCAGATAGGTTTCACGGGTTGGGGATTGGGTTTCAATGAGGCGACATCATCTTTAGGGAGCTGATGAGCAAAGCTGGGTACCAAAGGGTACCAAACCCTAAAGCTACCACCGAGGTCCCCGCCTGACCATCCTGCGCCTTCACTCCCAGCTCGGCATCACGCGGCTACCGTGCTCCGGATCGTTGACGATGCGGAGGTGGGATTCGATTTCTTGCTGCATTTCTTCTACATGAGAAATGACCCCGACGATGCGGTTTTCTTTGCGCAGGGATTTGAGGGTTTGGAAAATGATGCGGAGCGAGCCTTTGTCCTGCGAGCCAAAGCCTTCGTCGAGGAAGAAGAAATTTTGCCGGGCGCTGGCCTGCCGCTGCACCTGATCCGAAAGGGCGAGGGCCAAACAAAGCGCCGCCTGGAAAGTCTGCCCGCCCGAGAGGGTCTTGACCGAGCGGCGGCGGCCGCCATTGAGCAGGTCGCGCACCTGAAAGTTGTTGTTTTCATCCACTTCGAGGCTGAGGGCGTTGCCGGTGAGCTTGAGAAAGCGCGCATTGGCCGCCGCGCAGAGGTTTTCTAGGTAGACGGTAGAGACGTAGTTGACGAAGCCGCTGCCACGAAAGAGGCCTTCGAGCAGCTTGAGGTTTTCGGCCCGGGCCTCCAGGGCCTGTAGTTTTTTAGCCAGCTGCTTTTTCTCCGTCAGGTCCTTCCGCAGCTCTTCATCTTTGCGCTTCAGCCCCCCGATTTCCTGGGTCAACTCGCCTTGCTGGGCTTCTTTGCCGGCAATGTCACCTTGGAGCAGGGCGAAGGCTTCGTGGTCGAATTGCCGATCGCCCATCTGGGTTTGCAAATCCCGCAAGGTGGTCTCGCACTCGGTCAGCCGCTGCTCGAAGACGCGAATGTCTTCTTTTTCCTGGTCGATGCTGAGGGCGAGGTCGAGGGTCTGCCGCACCTCTTCCAGGCTATCGAATTCGGCCTTCTCCAACCGTTGGTTGAGGCGCTGGTTGAGCTGGGCTAGAGCAATGGCGTACTTACGCTCCTCTCCTTCGAGGGAAGAAATGACCCCGCTGAGGTTGTGCAAGTGCTTGTTTTGCTCCTCAATCGCTTCCCTCAGCTGCCCGTGCAAATCGGCGAGGCTGGTGTAGTCGCGCCGTAGCCGAGCGATTTCGTCGTGGACCGCCTGGTTGTCCTTGGGGGCCCACTCAGGGTAGGACACGAACTGAAGGGCGGCCTTGCCGGTGTCGAACTTGCTACGCTGGCTGCTGAGGTCTTGGCGCAGGCCGTCGAGGACCTGCCGGTAGTGCTCGCGGCGCTGTTGCTCTTCGCGCAAGCTCTCACGCCGGCCTTTGAGTTGCTGCTGCTGGGCCTGGAGCTGCTGCTGGAGAGCTTGCCCGGCTTCCAGCCGTTTTTTGACCCCGGCCTCGTCGGCGTCGTCGTAGCCTTGCCAGATAAAATGGGTCAGGTGGAGGTCAAGCTGACCCCGGGTTTCCTGGGAGGCAATTTCGGCGGCTTTGAGTTCCTTAGCCAGCTTTTTGGCGTTGGCGAAGAGGGTATCGAGCTGGTAGAGAATCTGTTGCAGGGATTCCTGGCGCTGGTCCAGGCGCGCCACCTCGGCGGTGCGGGCCTTGAGGGCTTCGTCCTCTTGTTGTTGCCGCGCCACCTGGGGGTGGTCGGTGGCCCCGCAAAGGGGGCAGGGGTCGCCCGGCTGCAAATCGCCGGCCAAGGCTTGCAGCTGCTGCTGCACCTGTAGCTGCTGCCGCGCCGCTTCGGCTCGGGTCCGCTCCGTCTCCAGCTCCTGCTTTTGCCCCTGTAGCTGCTCGATCAGCTTCTGGGTGCTCAGGTCGTAGCGCCGTAGGTCGATGCCCGCTGCTTTGGCTAGCTGCTGCTTGGTTTCTTTGCCTTCGACCACCTCCTGGTCCAATTGCTGGCGGTGCTTTTCGCGCTCAGCCAGCTTGTCCGTGAGCCGCCGCCGCTCGGCAAACCAGGTGGAAATGGCCAGCAGTTCGTCCGTATCCGGCCGTTGTTTCTCCAGCGCCTCGATTGACTGCTCCAGTTCTGCCTGCTCCTGCTCGAATTTCGCAATCCGTGCCTCAGCGGTGCGCACTTTCTCCTGCCCATCCTGCACCCGCTTCTCCAGGCTTCCGACCACGCTCCATACCTCCTTCAGCCCGATCAGCTTCTCCAGCTCTTCGGCCTTGCGCTGCAATTCGTCCCGCTGCTGGTAAAGCTGCTCCACTTCGACGAAGCGCTGTTTCTGCTTTTCCAGCGATTGCGCTACCCGGCGGCGCGTCTCACGCTTCTCCTGCAATTCCTTCTCGGTCTCCTTCAGCTCCCGGCCCAGCCGTTGGTGCTCGTTGAGGTCGATGCCAAAGCGGTCCATGGCCGAGAGGTAGCGCTGCAGGCGCTGTCGTCGCTGCTCAATGGCGGGCTTGCGGCCTTCCAGTTCCTCCCGCTGTTTTTGCTGGGTCTGCAAGCGCTCGCTCAGCTCCTGGAGCTGCTCCAGGCCCTCGCGCTGCTTGCGCAGCTGCTCCAATTCACCTAGCAACACCTGGTAGGCTTGGTTCTTGGCCGCGATTTCCGCTTCGTTTTCAGCGATGGCCTCAGGGGTCACCTGCGCGTACTGCTGGTGCAGGGCTTGGTGCGTCTCAATCTGGGTCGCCGTGCGACGGCTCAGGGCCTTGGTACGGCCCGCCAGGTCATATTTTCCCAAGCCAAACAGCTCCTCCAGCATCTTGGAGCGCTGCCCGGAGGGTAAGGCGATGAATTCTTCGAATTTCCCCTGCGGAATGATGATGGTGCGGCGGAAGTTGTCGTAACTCAGGCCAAGGATGTGCTCGGCTTCTCCCTCTTCTCCCTCAAGGGGTATCCATTCTCCCTCCTCCCACCGGTAGCTCTGCCGTTGGCTGCGGTAGACGTCTTCGTAGTTGCTTTTGCGGCGCTTCACCTCGTGGCGAAAACGGTAGCGCTTGGCATCTTTTTCTGCCAAGGTATCAAACTCAAACTCCACCAGCAGTCGGTTGGACTTGAGGTTGAGCATGTTGTAGTTGGCATTGTCGCCACCGAGGCGCTCGCTTTTGCCAAAAAGGGCCAGGGTGATGGCCTCTAAAATAGAGGACTTGCCGCTGCCGGTGGCCCCGAAGATGCCGAACAATTCGGCCGCCGTGAGCCGGGAGAAGTCGATCTCCTGCGATTCCTGGTAGGAATAGAGGCCCTGGATGCGGAGGCGATAGGGAATCATGGGAGGGGGCGTTTTTGGGTTTTGGGTTTTGGGTTTTGCGTTTTGCGTTTTGCGTTTTGCGTTTTGCGTTTTGCGTTTTTTAACGCGGAGGGCGGGGAGGGGGCGCAAAGGTTCGCAGAGGGAGGGGGCGTTTTGGGTTTTGGGTTTTGGGTTTTGCGTTTTTTTAACGCGGAGGGCGGGGAGGGGGCGCAAAGCTTCGCAGAGGGAAGTGGGAGTTTTGGGTTTTGGGTAAAAAACTCAGTGCGCTTGGTGGTTACAGCCAAGGGAGTTGGTTTTGGGAGTTAATTCTCCGCGCTCTTCCGGTTTCTCCGGAACCCAAGATCTGCGAAACCTCCGCGAACTTTGCGTTGAAAATTAGCAGAGGTTGGGGTTAACCCTAGCAGTCGGCACAGCCTCATTCCTCCTCCGCTTCGCTGACGATTTCACGAAAAAGGTCCATCAGTTCATCGTTGGGGGCGGTGCCTTTGCGGTGGTGAAAATAATCGCGGAACAGGTCATCGATGCCCCGGCTGAGGTCGACTTGTCGACCGGAAGTGAAGCGCAGCATGTCGGGGTCGGAAAATTCGGGGATGACGCGCAAGATGCCGTCATGGGCAGCGGCGAGGGCCCGGCGGTCTTCGGCGGTAAGGTGCTCCTGGGTGGCGATGGTGCATTCGACCCAGGTGTGGGGATGGGCCTCTAGCCACTGCAGGGCCTCAGGCATGGAGTCGAAGCGCTGCTGTAAAGCGGGACGCCCCTGGGTGAGCGGCACCTTCTTACACTTGGCCGGTTTTCCCGGCTCGACCTCGACGATCACCACCTGCTTCTGCTTCTGCCGGTCGCTCACGCTGTAGACCAGCGGGCTGCTGCTGTAGACGATGGGGTAGGGCTTTTTTTGGACTTCTATGTAACCATGCAGGTGGCCCAGGGCTACGTACTGCAAGCCTTTGGGAAAATCTTCCGGAAAAAACTGCTGGGCCCCGCCTACGCTGAGCACCGATTTTTCTTCCTCGTCCTCCATTTCCCGCAGCGTCTCTATCTCCTGCTGGCTGCCCGCCACGAACAGGTGCGCCATGAGCAGGTTCACCCCCGCCTCGTCACAGTACTTTTCTGCCAGGTAGCGCCAGTGGTCCGTAGGCAAAGCGCGCAGTTCGGCGGCTTCATCATCGGTATCGAAAGCCTTGCGCAGCCGTAACTCGTTGGCGTAGGGGGTGAGCAGCAGCCGAAGGGGGGCGGCTTGGCCGGGCAACTTCAGTTCGATGAAGCCCGCGTCGCTGCGGGTGAGGGCCAGGCCGTTATCCAGCTCATAGGGCTCCAGGCGGCTGCGGGGGTGGCCGGTGAGCAGGATGCCTACCTCGCGGGCGAGCGGGTCCACGCTCTCGACTCCGTCGGGGGAGTCGTGGTTGCCGGCGATACCGATGACCGGGCGGTGGCCATTGGCTGCGAGGCGATGGAGGGTGCGGTAAAGCAAGCGCCGCGCCTCGATGGGCGGGTTGGGGACGTCGTAGAGGTCCCCGGCGATGAGCACCGCGTCGACGGCTTCGGCTTCGGCGATCTGGCAGATTTCGTCCAGCACTTCGGCCTGCTCGGGCAGACGGGAAAAGGGGTCGAGGCGCTTGCCCAGGTGCCAGTCGGCGGTGTGAAGAATTTTCATAAGCAGGGAAAAAGGCAGGAACAAATAGCGCTTCACAAGTTAAGCGTGGCAAGGGCGAATGCCAAGCCCGGAAGAAAAAATGCCCGGGGCTTGAATTTAGGTTTTCGCCGCTTTTTTCTCAATTTTAACCAACAGGCTGGGCCCATCCTGAGACAAAGGTTCGGTTGAAATTCTCCGACCTGCCCCCCTCTCCTTTCCTATTTGCCAATTTCCTCTCCCTATGTTCGCCGACCTGATCAAGCAACGCTTCCCCGAAGACAGCAGCAATGGCCTCTACAAGCGGCCCAACCTGCCCGCAGTCAAGCTGGGCAGGCTCCTGATGAAGGAAAAGCGCATCGCCAGCCCCAATGACGTGCTGGCCATGCACCTCTTCGATGGCTTTCTCAAAAGCGGATCGGTGCTACTCACCGCCACCCGCTGCTACTACGACGGCGGGGAATTTCTCCTCGAAGACCTCAAGGAGGTGCAGGTCAAAGGCAGCAAGCTCACCGTCTTCGTGAACCAGCAAACACAGTTTGTGCCGCATGCGTTCTCCGTCAAAAACGAGCAGGTCGCCCAGACGCTGAAGAAGGTCTTCGATGCCCTCGCCTACTACGATCCCAAGGCCGAGGCCATGGTGCAGCAGGCCTACGAGGGCAAGGGCTACAACGAGGCCGAAATCCGCTGGCTCGAACTCCGCGACGAGGTCATGCGCACCATCGACCTGCTCTACGCCCGCTACAACGACGGCAAACTTTCCATTCTGGAGTTCGAAGACAAGAAGGCGGAGCTGCTGGAGCGATTGTGAGAGAGATGAGAGAAAAGAGAAAAGAAATGGGAGATGAGGCGAGCGATAGGCGATGTGGAGACAAGCGATAAGCGATGTGGCGATTAGCGACGAACGATAAGTGACAAGGCCGCAGGTCGATTCCTCTGTGACTTCCCTACGCTATGGCTTTCACCCTCCTCCGTGTCCTCTGTGAAATCTCTCCGTGCCCTTTGTGGTAAACCCCAACATGAAATACATCGACACCCATTCCCACCTCTACAGCAGCCATTTCGATGCGGACCAGGCCGAGGTCATCGCCCGGGCGCAAGCGGTGCTGCAAGCTGTCTTTTTGCCGAATATCTCGGTGGAGACCGTGGACCGCATGCATGCGCTTTGTGATGCGGCCCCCGATTTTTTCTTTCCTATGCTGGGCCTGCACCCGAGTGATGTGGGCGAAGCTTGGGAGGTACAATTGGCGCAGCTCCAGGCGACCTTCGCTGACTCGGGACGCCGCTACTACGGCATCGGCGAGACGGGCATGGACCTCTACTGGCCCGACAACCGCGAGACGCGGCCGTGGCAGGAGGCTTCCCTGCGGGCCCACATCCGTTGGGCCAAGGAGACGGGCCTGCCCATCATTCTCCACACCCGCAAATGCACCGACGAGGTCATCGACCTGATCCAGGAGCAGCATGACGAGGACCTGTGGGGCATCTTCCACTGCTGGGAAGGCTCCAAGAAGCAGGCCCGCCGCGTGGTCGAGCTGGGCAATTTCATGATCGGCATCGGCGGCAACGTGACCTACCGCGAGGACGTGCAGGCGGTGGTGAAGACCATCCCTTTGGACCGCATCGTGCTGGAGACGGACAGCCCCTACCTGCCGCCTTCGCCTGTGCGCGAGCAGAAGGAAAACGGCCGCCGCCCTCGCAATGAGAGCAGCTACACCCGCTACGTAGGCGAGACCCTGGCGGAGGTCTTCGGGCTGAGCGAGGAAGAAGTCGCCAAGGCTACGGGCGAGAATGCCCGACGGGTATTCCGGACGGCTTGGGAGGGGAGGGATCAGTGATCAGTGACCAGTGACCAGTGACCAGGGTGTAAGGAATTTACGGCCTATCTGGCTCCACGAGCTATCCTATTTCCCTTATTCCCTAATTCCTCTATGCCTTTTTCCCCTACACCCCTATGCCCTATACCCTATTTCCCCTATTCCCGTACCTCCTTACTCCTTCCCTCCACTACATTCACCACGACTGAGAGCAGGAGGTAGTAGAGAATGACGAAGGGCAGGGCCACCACTTGCAGGCTGCCCAGGAGCAAGACCGTGCCACCGACGAGCAGGTAGCGGTAGCGGTTGGGGGACCAGGCGAAGCCCTTAAACTTGAGGGCCAGGAGGCGTACATCGGCCACGAGCAGCCACGCGCTGAGCAGGCTGAGCCCGACCAGGACAGGGACGGTGTTGAGCCAGGTGGTGAGGAAGAAATCGGGCCGGAGGGCGAAGATGAGCCAATAGGAAAAGACCAGCAGCGTGTTGGCGGGGGTGGGTAGGCCGTAGAAGACGTCGCCTTGGCGGGTGTCGAGGTTGAAGCGGGCGAGCCGCACCACCGACAGCACCGGGATCAGCAGCCCGGCCAGAAACCAGGGGAAGCCCTCGGCCCACCAATCGGTCGGCAAAAAGCTGCCGCCGCCTGCTTCCACGATCAGCCGGGCCATGATGAGCCCTGGCACCACGCCAAAGGAAATCGCATCGGCCAGTGAATCGAGCTGCTGCCCCAGGGCAGAGTGGACCTTGAGGATGCGGGCCAGCAAGCCGTCGAAGAAATCGAGCAACAAAGCAGCCCCCAAGGTCCCGGCCACGCCGCCAAGGTTGTCCTGGAAGACAAACAGCATGGCCAAAAGCCCACAGAAGGCATTGGCGGCGGTGAGGATGTTGGGGAGATGTTTTTTCATGGAGAAAGTTCAGCGGTAAATCCCGGCTTCCTCAATGTAGGTATGGACCGGGTCCGACACCAGATACCGGATGGATTGTCCGGCCTGAAGGGCTTGGCGGATGTAGCTGGCCGAGATGTCGAGCAGCGGCGCTTCAAAGAAGCTCACTTGCGGGTGGTCGTCAAACTCGCTGGGCGCCGCGCCCGTGCGCGGGTACACGTACAGGCGATAATGCTTTAGCAAGGCCTCCTGGTTTTTCCACTTGTGCAGGTACTGCAAGTTGTCTTGCCCCATGATAAGGGCAAATTCGTAGCTGCGGTAGCGGTCGCGCAGGTGGGTGAGGGTGTCGATGGTGTAGGAGGGTTTGGGCAGGGAGAATTCGACGTTGGAGGCCAGCAAGCGGTCATTGCCCTCGGTGGCAAGTTCGGCCATCTTGAGCCGGTCGTACTCGGAGAGCAGGTTTTTCTTCTGCTTGAAGGGATTCTGCGGCGAGATCACCAGCCACACATAGTCCAGCTCGGTCAGGTTCAAAGCCGTCTGCGCCAGGATCAGGTGCCCGGTATGGATGGGGTTAAACGAACCGAAATAGAGACCGATTTTCATGGATCAGTTTTCAGAGAACAGTGGACAGAGAACAGAGGACAGTTTTCAGAGGTGCCGCCCTCTTCCCTTCTTACCTTCTTCCCCTCTTCACCTCTTCACATCTTCCCCCCAATCAACCCACGCAGTTCCTTTACGGCGGTTTCGAGCACATCGTTGGTGAGGACGTAGTCGAAGCGGGGGGCGTAGGTGAGTTCATGCCGGGCTTTGTGGTAGCGCTTTTCGATCTCCTCGGGGGAGTCGGTGCCGCGGGCTTGCAGCCGCTGCCGGAGCACCTCGACTGAAGGGGGCTGGATGAAGATAGCCAGCGCCCGGGGGCCGTATGCCCGCTTGATGTTGAGCGCGCCCTCCACGTCGATGTCGAACACGGCTTTTTGTCCAGCGGAGAGGATGCGGTCTACTTCCGTGTGCAGGGTGCCGTAGAAGCGGCCCGGGTAGACTTCTTCCCATTCGAGAAAGGCGCCTTCCGCTATTTTCTGGCGAAATTCTGCCTCGCTCAAAAAGTAATAATGCTGCCCCTCTACCTCGTGAGGGCGCGGGGCGCGGGTGGTCGCCGAGACGGAAAAAGCCAGTTGGGGAAATTCGCCCAGCACCTGGCTAGCCAGGGTGCTCTTGCCCGCTCCACTCGGTGCCGCGATGATGAAAATGTCACAGGGGTTTTCTGCCATGGCCAAAGGTAAG
>CAZIVQ010000009.1:0-16434 GCA_964542415.1 uncultured Bacteroidia bacterium
GGGCGCAGGGTTTCCAGCCGTCCCTTGCCACCGGCGGCGATGTGACGGGTGGCCAGGTAGAGGCCCGCCCGCTTGAGCATCCAGGGCTTGTTGCCCAGGGTATCTTCGGTAAAACCTACGTCCAGCACCGTGCCTTCCGGGGCTTCGAAGTCGATCAGGATGCGGCCAAGCCGCTTGTAGCGAAAGTCGTAGACCAGGCTGCTTTCACCCGGCACTTCGAGGCTGTCGATCTGGTCGGGGCGCAGGCCGAGGGGCTCGCCAAATTCGGCCCAGGCATTGTTGATGCTGGGGTTGATGCCCACTTCGCGCTGCGCCTGTTCCTGCCAGGGAGCACCCAGGCGCTCCGGGAGGTCCTCGGGTTTGGTGAAGGGCGCCAATTCGTCCAGCAGGCCTTCTTTTTCCGGGTCAAAGGGACCGGCGGTCAGGAAGCAGGTCCCATCATCACGCTCCTTTTTGGGAGAAAGAAAAAGCCCCGCTTCCGGGGGGGCACCCAGGTAAAAGTCCCATTTACCCCAAAAGGTCGTCCGCTGGATGAAAAAAGGATTCCAGCCGGCCTTGAGGTCCAAGGTCATAAGCTGCCGGTAGGGGCGGGTAGGGGGGGCTTCGGTCTGCTTGATGGGGCCCTGGCCGTTGAGGAAATGGTTGCCCCACCAACTGCTGACGGTGACTTGCTGGTCGCGGGGCGAGTAGATATAGGTAAATCCCAGCAGCGGGCGGCTGTTGGCAAAGGTCTGGCGGCTGTAGTCGTCGACGGGTACCCGGAAAGACCAGATGTCCTCAGGCTGGATATGGTGGGCTTCGGCCAGCGAATAGGGCCGGTACAGCTCATCAGTGAGGAGAGGAATGTTGCGTGGCAGCAAAGGCCCCCAGGCAGCTTGCCGCTCAATGGGTACGGGTTGCGCCCAGCTGCTGGCATCGAAGCCGGGCTGGTCCCAGTCTTGCGGGTCGCGGCGGGCGTCGTAGGCCTCCAGGGCCGGCAGGGCAAAGCTCATGTGCGGCGTGTGGGGATCGAGGCCCTGGGTGAGGCGGCAGCGCCAGTCGCCGGGGGCGCTGAGGTCGAGACGCTGGTCGCCGGATTGGATGAAGCCCTCGGCCCAGAAGGCGGCTGGCTGGCGGCGGAGCTGGAAGCTGTAGGTGCCATTGGAGAGCACCCGGACGGCGATGATATTGGTGCCGACTTGGAGGAAAGGCCGCAGGTTGTAGGTATCGTAGCGAGGGTGGGCCGGATAGAAACGGGCCGGGCCGAAGCCTAGGAATTGGCCGTTGACTTCCAGCACATAGCGGGAATCGGCGAAGAGCTGGAGCAGGGCCGAGTCGGGCAGGGCATCCAGTTCTATTTCGTAGCGGAAGAAAGCGGCTTGTAGGCGGCCTTCGCTAGCGGCCTGGGGCCAGACGAAGGGCGGGGTTTGGGCGAAGGCCTGGTTGAGCAGCAGGAGGGCGAGGAAGAACAGGAGGCGCATAGTGGGTAGCTCTGGGGTTAGATGAAAAAGCAACCTACGGTCGATAGGAAGAAGGGCCATCCTGAGGTTTCGGGCAAGGAATTTGGGAGAGTGCCAGAAGATCGCGATCTTTCGTCAGCTTGTCACCCTGCTATCTCACGCCCATGCCCCAGCCTGGTACGCCTCCTCAACCCCATGACCGATTTTTTAAGCTGATTTTTTCAGAGACCGAGCGGGCTGCTGGGTTTCTGCGGGGGGCATTGCCTCCTGAGCTGTTGGAGGGGCTCGATTTGTCGACCTTGCAGCTCGATCCGAACAGCTACATTGATGAGCAGCTGCAGGAGAGCTTTGCCGACTTGGTGTATCACTGTCAGTATAAGCAGCGCGCAGTCAGGCTGGTTTTTTTATTGGAACACAAAAGCTATGTTCCAGCTTATCCGCACCTACAATTGCTTCGATACCTGCTAAACCTATGGGAGAGCCAGGTAAGGGATAAGCAGGCGTTAAGCCCAGTGATTCCTATCATCATTTATCATGGGACACAGACCTGGCATTATCGGCCATTTGAGGCCTTCCTGCCGGGGGGAGCGGACCCGCTTTTGCTGCCTTATGTGCCTCGTTTTGACTACTTGTTCGCCAACTTGCAGGCGGAGCCTGCCGAAGCGTTACAAGCGCGTTTTGAGGACCTGATCGTCCAACGGACGTTGATGCTCATGCAGACCATCTTCGACAAAGCCTTGGTTGAGCGCCTTGCCCCTATCTTTCAGGGACTTAACGAAGCGCTGGAGGCAGAACAAGGTCAGAAATTAATTCGTAGTTTTACCATGTACTTGTATGCTGTCGTTGATGCTCCTAAAAAAGATGCCGTTATGAAAAAGGTTCAAGAACTTATAGAAGATTTCCCCTACTATGAAAATTCCATCATGGCCCTGTTGATAGGAAAAGGTCGTGAAGAAACATTGGACCAAACCATCTTAAAGCTCCTGAAACACGGGATGGCCCCGGATCAGGTTGCCTTGATGCTGGAGCTACCGCCCGAGCGGATCGAAGCGGCACAGCAGCGCCAAGCGGGGAAATCTGATCAGGCAGACCAAGTCTGAAGGCCCGGGTTTGGCTATTTCCCCCATGAGGAGGCCGAGTATGCGAAAGCTGCGAGGTAATTCCGGTAACCCTGCCAGCGTTTTGGGGAACGCTGACAGGGTTAAAGACAGGAGCTTGCCGAGCGGAAGCAACCGGAGGCCCCGCACCTACTCTGCCAGCACCTTCAATTCTTCATACAAATTGTAGCAGCCGCGTGACTTGCGCCGGAAGAGAAACCGGTTATAGCGGTCTTCGCGGTCGACCTCGTTTTTGGCCAGAATGGAGTTGACGTACTGCCGCTTGCGGCGGTAGGGAGGCAAGATGGCATCGGGCATGAGATCGATGTAGTCCATGAAATCATCCATGCGCAGGCCTTTGCTCGCCTCCGGGGCCCGGGGGTCGATGAGCTCGTCGCGCAGGGCGATGAGGTAGTTGAGTAGGAAGTACTCCATGCTGTGGCTGCCGATCTTACGCACCTGCTTGCCGGTCTGTACCCTGAGGGCCGGCGGAGCAAAGCGCGGGTACCAGCGCTGGAGTTCGGGTTCGTCGATGTGCTCGAACTCAAAGGCGAGCAGCACCATCTGCACGAGGTTGCGGCCCTTGTCATCCTGCAGGGTGAGGTTGGCCTCTTTTTCCATAAAGTAGTCCACCAGTTTTTGCTGGCCAAAGAAGACCGCGAGCATGAGGCCGGTGCGGCCTTCTTCTGGCTCCCGCAAGTCGATGCCAAAGCGGCTGGTAAAGCGCTCCACCTGCCGCAGGTTGCCGTTGCGCACCTGCTTGAGCAGCTGCCCCTGCGCCTTTTCGTACTCTTGCAGGTACTGCTTGGCCGGGCCATAATGGGCTTTGTCTCGCAGTTCACGAATCAGGTCCACCCGCTGCCGGTTTTTAGCGAAGGTGAACAACCGGTCGCATTTGGCTTGGTCAGGTTCGGCGGCAGAAAATATTTCCTCGTACAAGCGCTCCGCTTCTTCCGGGCTGATGTAGGCAATGCCCTGCATCCGCGCCCGGATCTCCTGGGCTTGCTCGTACTTGCCCTGCTTCTCCAGGCGGCGGGCTTCATCGAGCCATTCTTCCTGGGTCGAATCTTCCTGCTTGACCTTCACCTTTTCCTGCTGCTTGACGATGTCCAGCAGGTGGAGCAGGTCCTGCTTGGGATTTTTCTCGATCAAAAACAGGTTCTTTACCGCCCGGGTAAAGGCCACGTAGAGCGAATTGATGTAGAACTTGTAGGCCTCCAGCTCCTTGTTCTCTTTGTCCTTGGCCCGCGAAAAGCTCAGGTTCTCGTTCTTGAGGTCCTCGCTCGTTACGCCCCGGGCTATTTCGCGAAACTCCTTCTCGTGGGTGGAAAGAAAATTGACCAGGATGATGTTTTCATATTCCAGGCCCTTGGCCTCCTGGATGGTGAAGACCAGCGGGGTATCGAAATGCTGCTTGACCCGCGCCTTGTCCTCCTTGTCCATCACCAGCACGGCGTACTTGGCCGAATTGCGGGTGCGCTGGTTCAGGTCTTTCTTGAGCTTGTCACTGTCCTGGAAAAAATTCACCTCCCCCTCGGTTTCCGAGACCGTGTCGATGAGGTAGGTGCTCTCCTTGTCGATCGAGCCGAAGCGGGCGTTCTTGACCTTCAGCAGGTCATTGGACAGCCGGGTGATAAGGCCAGAATTGCGGTAGTTGGTCTTGAGGATGCGGATAGCGCTCCCCTTGAGGTCCTGCTGGAAAAAGAGGCTCTTGATCTTGGACCAGGAGAAAAAGTTGGGGTGGACGATCTGGTTTGAGTCGCCGCTGAGCAGAAAATGGGTAGGGTTGACCAGCGAGCTGAGAATGAGGACCAGCTGGACGTTAGTGATGTCCTGCACCTCATCCACCACCACAAAGTCGTAGCGGGGCTCCACCCGGTCAAGGTAAGCGTGGGCGACCATGTTGGGGTCGTAGCGCTTGGCTTCCTGGAGAAATTCGAGGTACCGCTCGAAGAGGTCATAGACCTTTTTGCGCTCATGCTGCAAAAAGATCGACTGCTTGACCCCGAGGTCGAGGTAATCTTTCCGGGTCAGGTAGGGCTGGTCGATGACCGAGCCGGTGAGCACGCCCTTGAACTCCTCATAGAGCTTGTAAGGTTCTTTGAACTTATAAGTCTGCTGGTAGCGGCTGTAAAAGCCCTCGAAGTCGCGAAAAGTGATTTCTCTGCCTTCAGGTTTTTCGATGCCCTGGAGGTATTCATCAAACGACAAAAACTCGATTTCCTGATTGGGGTTGTCGTAGCCATTGGCGTAGTAGATGCGCTGGGCATTTTCGACCAGGTAGGACGAAAGGGAGACGTAGGCGACCTGGCCCTGAAAATGCTTCATTTTCTCCAGGGTCAGGGCGGTCTTGCCGCTGCCAGCCGAGCCGATGATGATCAGCGGCGCGGGCAGGGCGTAGATTTCGCGCTGGTCCTCGTCGAAGCTGATGACCTTGTCGAGCAGGTGAAATTGCTGCCGCTTGGGGTTGACGTAGACCAGGCGGCTGGCCTCTTCCTCATCGGCTTGCAGCGCCGCCGGATCCGGCACCGGCTGGAATTTGCCCTCGTCTATGTCCGCGCCCCGCAGGAACTTGGAGTGTGCGTAGTCGTGCTCCCGGATCACTTCGAGTAGCAGCAGGTAGGTCTCGCCCTGGTACTGCGCATACTTGAACAGCAGGCGGTCGCTGCGGTCGAGCTTGGCCCGGTAGAGGCCGTCTGACCCCGTCATTTTCTTCACATCAGCCGAGCGGAAGTCGCCCTTGGCCAGGGCGGCCTCTACTTTTTTGAAGGAAGTTTTGACCCCGCTGAGGTCGAGTTCGTGGTAATGCAGAAGCTTGGGCATAAAGGCTATAGGTGGGTTAGAAAAGCTTGAGCGAAGATAGCAGAATTTTTTGTCCAGCGAAAAGGCTTTCCCTCGGTAAAATAGCACACTGCCTCAATCGGACATGCCGTTGGCAAGGTGTGTATTCTTTTCGGGGGCCTATCGGGGCTTATTGGGGCTCATTCTTCACCCTAAATCCCCATACCCATGCGACAGTACCCTAGCTGGTTAGGCCCACTTGGGGCCTACCTGACCTGCCTGTGGCTGGCAGGCAGCCCGGCCCTTATGGCCCAGACGTATTACGTCGAGACCTCCCCCGCCACCCTGAAAGACGGCGATACCGTCCGCCTCGATTTTTTTGCCGGTACGGCGGCGAATCCTTACGAAAACGTGACCCAACTGGCGATGGAAGCTACCTGCGAAGGCTGCACCTTCGCCGAGGGCAGCAGCTCCGCCACCGAACTGATCGACCCCTCCTGGTTTGCTGATGACAGCTATTGGTCCTCCACCGTTACCTTCTCAAGCAACCGGGAAAAGCTCTTCCTCACCCTCACCCGCGAGAGCGGCAGCCGCACGGGCTACGGGTACGTGGCGAGTGCCGGGGGAGGAATCGTAGTGGAAATCGAAGACATCAGCAAAGCATCTCCCCAAATCCGGCTTTCTCAGCTGCAGGTGCGACAGGAAATGAGCTGGCAGTTTGCGCGAGGGCGACTGGAGGTGACAGCCGAAGCGCCGGGGCTTCCTTTTGCCCTGCTGGACGCACAAGGCCGCCAACTAGGCCATAGCCAAACCGGTACGCCGCTGCCTCTGCCTGGCCTGCCAGGTGGCATCTACCTGATCCGGCTCGATTCGCCTCAAGGGGTACAGATCCGGAAGTGGGGGTATCGGGGCGAGTAAGTAACAGTGGACAATTGACATGGATCAATGAACAGGATAAACCGCTGCTTACCGAGGCATTCGCCTTTCAAAAGGGGGAGGTTATTTTTCTCACGTAGCTAAAATTTTTGCTCCAAACTTTCCACCTGCCTGAGCAGCCAATCCCGGCCGCTCAGGTTTTTCTCATGCTGGATGCGCTCCTTGAGCGCGGTCAGTTTTTCGCCGCTAGGGTTTCGCATAAGCTTCCGGAACAGGCGGAGGTGATTTTGGTACCTGGCTTTTACGTGCTCAGGAATTTCAGGGGTATTCAGCAGCCTGAGCTGTCGCTCTTGCTTCTGTAGCTGGTTGCGCAGGCTGGCGTACTCGGCAGGGGAGAGGAGCGCCGGGGCGGCCGAGAGGTGGTAGTAGGCATGCAGGGTCTTGAGTGCGGCCATGAGCTGGTATTCGGTTTGTTTAAACGAAAAAGTTTGAAACCCCCGGATGGCCAGCGGATAGTCCTCGGCAGCGAAATCACACAGAGCCTGGTTGAAAGCCTGGGCTTCGGCCTGCCGGTGAGCGACTACCAAGGGCAAAAAGGTCTGCAATTTTTCCCGGGTTTCGGGGACTGGGCGTAGCTGCAAGGAGAGGACTACGTAGTTTTTCAAGGCGTCCAGGGAAAGGTAGCCCGCTTCCAGCAGGTAGCCATGCTCGATTCCCAGGGAATACAGCGCCAACAAGGCTTCTCCGTGTTCTTTTTTTGCGGTTTGGTTGTAGCGGCGCGCGAGGAAATTATAGCCAAAGAGGAACAGGGCCTTTTGCAAATCAGGCGGCATCTGCCTCCGGCTTTCCTGCAGCAGGTCGGTGACATCGGCCATGACTGCTCGCTCGCCTTGTAAAAACTTGGCGATACGTCGGAAGTGCCCCATCCAGATGGGCATGTGGCTCAGCGGAAGCTGGTCGAGCAAGGTATCGAGCTGCCGGGCGTAAGCTGCGGGGTCGCTCAGGCCGATTTGGGCTTCGCTGAGGGTGAGCTTAGCTTTCTGGTAGAGGTACCAGCGGTCAAGGGCCTGCTGGGTGGTCTGCAGGGCATCCTTGAATTCCGGGCTCCGGGGGCTAACGTTCTGGCCGACCAGGTAGTCCTGCCGGAGCAGGGCCGCCTCGAAGGCGGCTTGCAGGCCTTCGTTTTCGGCCATCAGGGCCTGGCCCTGCGGCTCAAAGTGCCGCTGCCAGAGGCGGTGAAACCATTTGGGTTCGACGCGGCCCGCCAAGCCAGCGAGGAGCAGGCGGGGGTACCTGTCTGGGGCCTCTGCCTGCTGGTGCGCAATGAAGCGCTCGCAGGCACGGCAAAGCTCCTCGGCCAGGTGGCGAAAGCGGCGGTCCTGGTAGGGCTGACCCGGGAAGAGGGTGGCCCAAATGTCTGGCTCGGCTGGCACCGGCGGATTCTCCTCCGGTTTGGGCGGCAGGTAGGGCATGAGGGCCGCGTAGAGTTGCTGACAAGGCTGCTGCCTGTCGCCCAGGTCATAGCGGAGCCAGCGCTGGAAGCGCGGGACTTCGTCGGGAGAGAGGGAAGTGAGGAGGTGCCAGAGGTAGCGGTGGTGCATGGCTTATCTGGGACAAAAAAAATAGAAAAATAAGCTTTAAAATGATTACAGGGGATTTTTTAAGGTTTGTGTTGGGGCAATAATATAGGTTTTAAGCTTGATAAGCCAGGAGGGTACTAGGAAATTGCTGCAAGCAATAACGCCAGGGATAGCACATTCCTTCGGAGAACCATGGCGTTCCCCAGGTCAAAAGTTACCCCCGCCAGGAAGGCGTGGGGGAGCAAGAGCAAAAAGCAGAAATTGGGTTCAAAATCAATCACTACTCAATTCATTAATCATGCGAGCTAATTTGTTATTCTCCGTTTGGGGGCTAGGATTGATCCTGTTGGCGCTCAGCAGCAGTGGCTGCTGGATGGCCAGCGATCTGGCTTATGCTGCAGTGCAGGGGCGGGACGAGTCTTACTCCATCACCGACACAAAAAATTTCCCCGCCCCGAAAGTCAAAGCCTACTACCGCAAAGCACTCGACGAAGTCGGGCAGGAAATGGGCTTCCGGGTCATTAGCGAAACGCCGGAAGGCTTTACTTGGGAGGCCGAAAGCTCCAATATGGCTGAGGAGTATTTTCTGGGCAAATACAAAGGCACCTACGTCAGCGCCACCCTTATCCCGGCGCATAACGACAACTACGAACCCCTGGAGGGATACCTCGCCCTGAACCTGTCTCTTAGTGCCACCGGAAACTACCGCAAGGTAAGCCGGGAGGACATCAAGCCCCTGTTTGAGGAGATTCAGCGCAGGTTTTCCGAGCACTTGTAAAACTGCCCCCATTGTTTTCACTCTTAATCACAAGCAACATGCGTTTTCTAGCTTCTTGTCTACTGTTTTTGCTCTGCCTCACCTGGGGCCACGCCCTCCTTGCCACCACCTTCCGCATCAACAACCAAACCGGTACCCCCGATGGCTCCAACGGCATCTACGAGCAGCCTCAGGCTGCCCATGACGATGCCTTCACGGGCGATACCCTACTCTTCGATGGGAGTCCAGACAGGTACAATAGCCTGACGGTTACCAAGCGCCTGGTGATCATGGGGCCGGGGTATTTTCAGGATGAAAATCCCAATACCAACGTTTTTTCGGCCCAAATCGGCTTAATCTCCTTGAATGGCATTAACTCGGCTTCGGGAGCCGCGGGTTCTATCGTTCAGGGCATGGACCTGGGAGATGCTCCATCCGGGGTAATTTTTGTAAATGTCAACGATGTCCTTATCCGTAAAAACCGACTAAAAGAAGTTGATATAAGTGTAAACGTAAATCCTTCCTTCACTGCTACGGGTGTGGTTGTGTCTCAAAACTTTTTTGTTGGGCAGACTAATTCTCATATAGATGGCGGAGGATCGTTTGTGGGCATCCAGGGCGCCATTATCCGCAACAATATCTTTGAGGGGGAAGTCGAAGTGCCAGAGTTTTCCCAGATGCACTTCTTCAATAACCTCTTCCTGAACCAGCAATTCGACATCCAAAATCTGCTGGGTACAGTGCGCAACAACGTATTTTTCTCCACCAACGCCACTTACAGCCTCAGCGCCGACTCCATTACCCACAACCTCTCTATGGGGCCGGGCCTGCCAGCTGGCAACAGCAACCTGCGCAACGCCAACCCGGGGCAGGTCTTCGTGTTGAATGCCGGGGTGAATGGCTCCGACGGGCAGTACCGCCTCAGTGCCAACTCCATCGCCCGGGGGGCAGGTTTTAATGGCGCCGACATCGGACCTTTCGGCGGGGTGTCGCCCTACGTGCGCTACGGCTACGGCGAGATGCCGGTGATCTGGCAAATGAGCACCTCCGGGGTGATTGATCCGGGAGACCTTTTGCAAGTGTCGGTCAAGGCTGCTTCTGAGAATTAGGCAGGGGCCTGCGGCCCGATTTTCTCCCGTTTTTTTATCCTCAATCCTCTTTCGGTCATGCGATATTTTCTGTTTGGGTTGCTCCTGCTGGGCAACCTGGGTCTCCTCCGCGCCCAAAAGCCCATCCTGGCAGCGGAGTATTTCTTCGACAACCTCGACCCTGGCTACGGTAGTGCCAGCCCGGTGACCGTGAGCCAGCCGGCTGAACAGATCGACCTGATCTTTGATGTGCCAACAACTGGCCTGACCCCGGGGCTGCATCAAATAGACGTACGGGTGAAGCGTGATTCTGGCTGGTCTGACACCCACCGGCGCTTTTTCTACCTCAACCAGTTGCCGCTGCAACGGGAAGATACGGCGGAGGTGGTACAGGCAGAGTACTATTTCGGCCCGGTAGACCCGGGCTATGGCCTGGCCCAGCCGCTGGCGGTGCCCGACCCGGGGACTCAGGTCACCCTAATAGACGAACTGCACCTGAACGTTCTGCCCCCTGGGTTTCACGATTTCTCGGTGCGGGTACGCAATAGCAACGGCAGTTGGTCCGATACCCATCAGCGGTTCTTTTTCCTGCCCGATACTTTCACCACCTATCGCCTGAGCGAGCTACGCTATGAGATCCGGCAGGGAACCAACGTGGTCGGGACCGGCAGCCTGCCGCTTTCGCCCCTGCAATACACGGTGGAGCTGACCTTTGATGCGTCGACTGGCGGGCTTGCGCCGGGCTTCTATGACCTTTGCGTGACTGCCGTGGACGAAGCCGGGCGGGAGGGCCTGGCCGAATGCCGACCGTTTGAAGTGCGGGTGCCGGTTGCAGTTAGCCCGGCCCTCGCCACGGGCCTGAGTGCTTACCCCAACCCTACTGCCGGGCCGCTGACCCTGGTGGGCCGTCGGGCTCCCTTGATGGCCTACCATCTTTCCGATATGCAAGGGCGGCAGCTTTTGGAGGCTCAGCTTCCCCCGGGCAGCATGGAGGCCCAACTCGATCTGACTACCCTCCCGGCAGGGCGCTATTTTCTGGCTGTAGAGCAGGCGGGACGGGTGACAGTGATGGCGGTGGAAAGGCGGTGAGGGGGCTTTTATCTCTACTCAATTTTCAACCAAGGTTTACCATGAAACAGCTTCTGATTTTTATTTTCTGTTTGGCCGGGCTGTTGCCCCAAGTTGCTCAAGGCCAATTTGTGATACGTCCCCAGGTGGGGGCAGGCGTTGCTACCCAAGCTGTCACCTACTATGACCAGTCTATTGGTAGCGTGCGGCCTAGCCTGGTATTTGAGGCAGGGGCTACCGTGGCTTATCCGCTACAGGCTCAGCTATCCTTGTACAGTGGGTTGATGTTTCAGAGCCGGGGAAGCCGGGAGGTATTGGAGAGCAAAGGAGCTACTTCCTATTCCAAAGAAACCTGGAAAGTGGCCCTGAGATACCTGGAGCTTCCCATTGGCCTGAGTTATAAACCGCTGGCCACGCAGGAACTCTGGCTGGATGTAGGATTAGGCTTTGCCATGGCCATGAGCGGACGACGAAAAAAGACGTTTGTCTACAAAGACGATTATATGGACGAGGAGCAGCGTGATGTAAACGTAGAGTCTATCCGCCTGGGTGACCGGGGAGAAGAAATTCTCCGAGGAGACGTACGCCTCAACCTCGGCGCACGCATGAAGCTCCCTGCGATGCCGGTTGAGGTGGGTGCAAGGGCTAGCTTGGGCCTAACCAATGTCGCTTATCATGCAGACCATCTCCGCCGAAACTATGCGCTGGTCTTTTTTGCGGCGGTCCCCATCGACTTGTAACTTTTATCATGAGGCTCCTTAGGGGATGACAGAGGTAGTTTTTCTCCTCGGGGGCTTCTGTTTATTTGGCTTCTTTATGAAATGGTTTATCCCAATACTACTTGCCTTTTTGCTCCTCGCCTGCGGTGGCCCTTCCCACCCCACCGGCTCGTACACCTGCATGTATGAGCGTGAGGCCAACCCCCCTGATGGCGGCTTGCTGCAAGGACTGGGCCTCGATGCCCTGGTGGCCTGCCCCTACCAAGCCCTAGATTTTATGGACGAATCCACGGTACTCATAGGAGTGATGGGGCAACAAATGCCTGCCACCTACGAGGTCGAAGGGGAATTAATCAAAATCTATGGCGATGGGGGTATGGTGGTCCTTCGTTGGGAATCCGATGGTGCCCTGCAAGGCGTGGCACCAGTCAAGGGGAGGTTTGTGCCGAAGTAGTTAAAGGACTCAATTTCTCTTTTCTTCTCAATTCTATCCCCTATGCGTAGGCTATTTCTACTTATTCTCTTCTTCGGCAGCCTGCCCGCTTTGCTGCTGGGCCAAGGCCCCTATCCGGGCGATATCGCTCCTGATGCCGTCTATATCGACATGGACAAATGGTACCCCTTTTCCGAGGGGCTGGCCGCCATTAAAAAAGGTGAAAAGTGGGCGTTTATCGATACCACGGGGAAGATCGTGATTCCGTGGGGGAAGGTGGAGCCGGTAGATCCTGCTCCGGCATTTAGCCAAGGAAGAATCATCGTCAAGGTAGGTCAGGGCATGGGGGTAGCGGATGGGCGAGGGAATTTGCTTACCACGAAAGCCTACCGGTATGTTTCGAATTATAATGAAAACCCGTCGGGGCAAAGGGTCTGTCTAGCTATTTATCACGTTAACCATGAGCCTCACTACAGCATTCTAGATCACCGGGGGAAGGAGATTTCGGTGGCCAAGAGGTCGCAGTTGGAATCAACCCCCGAAACACAGGTTGTATTTTCGTCCTCTAACATAAATAAAGATGATTGTCAAGTCTTACTCAAAGAAGACCGGATCGAGGCAGCAAAAATAATAGATAGGGAATTTAGGAGTGGGTTCGCGGACAGCAAGGGTCAATTGGTCATCCCTTTTCAATTTGTCCATGCCAATGAATTTTCCGAAGGCCTGGCCGCTGTATCTAAGAAGAATGAATTCGGGGAAGAAATGTGGGGGTTTATAGACCGGGCGGGAAATACCGTGATCGACTTCAAGTTTTCTAAGGAACCGGGAGATTTTCATCAAGGGCTAGCGGTGGTGTACCCTCGGAATGCCAAGGATGCGGGGTTTCGCTTTGCCTATACTGACTTTTCCGGGCAGGTGGTATTTAGGGTAAGTCCAGAGCATCCTTTAGGCGTGAATTTTAAAGGGAGCGATTTTCTGAATTCTCATCTTCTTATCTTGCGAGACAATAACTACTACCTAATTGATCAAGCAGGTAACGCGACATTGTGGGTAGAAAACCATCGTGTCCAATTTGACAAGGAGGATGAACTACGGCTCAATATTTACGACCAAACCCCATTCTTGACGACCCATCTGGTCTCTTTCCAGGCAAACCATCCTTACCAAGGATGTGGCGCCCTCAACCAGCAGGCAGAAGTAGTTATCCCCCCTTTGTTCACCAAAATTTTATCATTCACTTTCTGCCGCGCCAAAGCCACCCACAAAATCCACCCCAAGCGCACCGGCTACATCGACGAGCGGGGGGTATTTGTCATCGTAAAAAAGGAGGAGTCGCAATGGTGAAGGTAAGCAAGCTTTTATGGATCTGCTCAATCCTTTGGGGCTTTGCGGGCCCAGATCTTTGGGGACAAGCGGGCTATGTCGACAGCCTGCTTGAGGTCGCGCATTCTCAGGAGTCCCTCAAGCATCGCTTTGAGGCCTATGGCCGCCTGGTGTCATATTATCGACATCGCCAGCCGGATACCGCCTTCCTCTATGCCCGCCAGCAACTTGCTATCGGTCAAGAGATAGGGATTCCCGCTGAACTGGGGATCGCTTACTCCGATATGGCAAAGACCCACTACCTGCTGAATCAGCATGATTCTAGCTTGATCTATGCCGAAAAGGCCTATGAACAACTCAGTCAAACCACAGACTGGAGCAACCAGGCTGATGTACTCACCGACTGGGGAAGTAGCCTCATGCTCTTGGGACGAATGGATGAAGCCAAGCCGAGACTGGATCAGGCCTTGAAGGTGGCAAGGCAGAGCGGTCGGGAAAAAAGAATTCGATTTGCTCATTATCAGTTAGGACAATGGATGATGATGCAAGTCAAGAACGATAGCGCTATTTGGCATCTCCGCCAAGCTCAGCGCTTGGGTAAGGAAGCGAGCCCTTCAAGCCAAGCTGAAATCCGGTTTACCCTGGGGATGATTTACATGTCTCAGGCCATGGTCGATTCTGCGATAGCTTCCCTGAAAGGCTCATTGGCCCTTCTTGATACCCTGCCAATGCCTGGGGATCGTTGTTTGTATAACCTGAACCTGGCCCTCATTTACAACATGATCGGCTACCCTATCGCTGCGCTGGCGTATGCCAAAGCGGCAAGAAAGGATGCTGAAGCTATTCAAAACGAAGTATTGCTTGGTATGGTAGAATATGCTTTTGCCCACACCTTTCTCTTGCTAAGGCAACCTAGTAAAGCCATAACCTATGCAGAACGGGCGTTGAACACAGGAGAAGATCAGATGATCTCTACCAACCTGAGCCTTCTATATCTAATACTGGCCCAAGCTCACTTTTTAAACCAAAATCAGGAGCAGGGTAATCATTTCTTACAGAAAGCTTCAAATAGCTACCTGGCAATTCAGGATAAGGCGGGCATGTATGAAGCAGACCTAATAAAGGCGCAAATAGCCCTCCTAGTAGATAAATCCCCGGAAAAGGCTAGGGATATTTTGCAGCAGGTAGCCCAGAAGTACCCCTTGGATACCCCCGGCTTTGAATTGAATAACCTCTTGCGCCAATCTTTGGAAATTAAAACCTGGTTTCAGTTAGGAGAATGGAGTGCGCTAAATCAAAAAATCCGGGCTTCTTTAGCTGATTCGACTTTTAGCCAAGTGCAGTACATCTACCTGGACATTCTCCCCGTCTATGCAGCCTTACTGGCCCAGAAAGGGAATAAAGCAGAGGCGATTGCCCAATTGGATAGGTATAGAAATCTTCGGGACAGCCTTTTTCAAGGCCAAGCGGCAGAACAGGCCAACCGACTGGAAACTGAATTCCGCACACAAATCATTACAGACAGCCTTGTTTTGGCCAGACAGGAGAAGGTCATTGCCGATAAAGAAAAAGCCTTGGTCAAACAACGCTGGCAGACAATTGCCCTCGGGGTAGGTCTGGTAGGGCTTGCTTTGTTGGCCCTCGTCTTTGTCTTTTATCAGGCTCGCCGTCGCGCCCGCCGCGATGCCACCTACATCGAGTCCCTCAACCAGGAAGTCCACCACAGGGTCAAGAACAACCTGCAGATGCTCTCCAACCTGATCAACCTGCAAGCCGCCCGGCAGCAGGATCCCCAGACCCGTGCGGCCCTTAGCTCTACCAAAAGCCGCATTGAGGCCATCTCGGCTCTGCACCGCCTCCTCTACCAGGACCGCGAGGTCAGCAGCCTGCGGATGACCGAATACATCCTGCCCCTCGTCGAGCAGATGCGCCAGGCCAGCGGACTCGGGCCGGAGCAAGTCCGTATCGAGACCCATGTCGCCCCCTTGCAGGTCGACATCGACCGGGCCTTGCCCCTCGCCATTATCCTCAACGAATGGCTCACCAATGCCCTCAAGTATGCGGTGCCGGAGACCGAAGTCCCCCACCTCTTCATCGAACTCAAGGCCCTGGGAGATGAGCGCCTGATGGTGGTCTTCGCCGACAATGGGCCCGGCTACGATCCCGGCCAGCGCCGTGAAGGTTCTTACGGCACCGACCTCGTTAGCGCCATGGTCCTCCAGATCAATGGCGACCTGCAAACAGACTTTACCCAAGGAACCCGCTACAACCTTACCTTTCGTAACCCTCAACGTCTATGAGCAAGCCCCGGGTATTTATTGTCGAGGACGAGGTGCTTACCATTCAAAACCTGACCCTGATCCTCGAAAACGCCGGCTTTCTTGTCGCAGGCGCCGCCCGCTCAGGAGAAGCGGCCCTGGCTCAGATTCCAGCTGCCCGTCCGCAGGTGGTACTCATAGACGTAAAACTCGACCAAGGAGACGGTCAACTTGATGGCATCCAGACCCTGCGCCAATTGCAGCGCGTCTTCCCTGTGCCTTGCATATTGCTGACCGCCCAGCAGGATCCCTCCACCTTGCGGCAGTCGCTGCGCAGTGAAGCGGTTGGCTTCATTGGCAAGCCCTTCAGCGAAAATGAACTCATTTTCAACCTGGAAAAAGCCTTGGCCCTGGCTCCGGCTGCTTCTGTTCCTCCCTCCCCTTACCTCCTCGTCCCCCATGGCCAGCACCGCCATACCAAAGTTCAGCTCGATCAGGTTGCCTACATCCAGGCCGCCAACCAGTACCTTACCCTGCATACCATTAATCGGCAGCAGTTCTGCGTCTCACTGAGCCTGGGCCAATTTGAACAACAATATCCCCATCCGGATTTCCTCCGCATCCACCGCTCCGTCATCGTCAACCTCCAGCACGTCACCGGCTTCGAAGAGCCCGCCACCCTCTTCGTGGGGCCAGAAGCCTTCCCCCTCGGCAAAACCTACCGCCGGGAGGTCAAAAATCGCCTCCCTTTCCTTCGATCGGGCTGAGAAAAACCTCGAAATCGGGAATTTATATCGACAATGATAATTAAAAAACTTGCTTTTGAGGGTATTTAGGGGATAAAATAAATAATACTGTTTGGACAATACCTATACTTTTGAAGTTGAACCCTGCCTCCTTTGACCCCAACTTGCTTTTAAGGCCTGTTGGTACTGCGACAGCGTTTTCTGCTTCCCGCACCCGGCCCAGAAAAATGCTTTGAGGCGCGTTTTTCGTCGAAGAGAATCATGAGGCC
>CAZIVQ010000010.1:0-15593 GCA_964542415.1 uncultured Bacteroidia bacterium
GCGGAAGTCCAAGAGGGGGAGCAAAAGCCATCCAAACGCGGGTGGCTTTTTTTGTTTTGTAAGCTAGCCAGAATGTACTATGTCTACATACTCTACTCTGCTTCAGCCGATAAATATTATATCGGCTCTACTTCTGATGTTTCAGCTCGATTGCAAGATCATAACCACGGTACCCGACCGAATCAGCTGAAAAAATTTACGGCTAAGCATCGCCCTTGGGAACTGAAATTAGCGATTGCCGCTGGGGCTACACGTTCCGAAGCGGTCCGCATGGAGCGTTTCATTAAACGGAAAAAGAGTCGCTCATTTCTGGAATCACTCATTGCGGCGCGAGAGGATGAAGAAAAGCTAGCTCAGTTGGTTAACGTCCCGCCTAAGCGGGATTAATCAGTGGGTCCTTAGTTCTCCCGATTCATCGGGAAAGAGGGGGAGCAAAAGCCATCCAAACGCGGGTGGCTTTTTTTATTTTTCAAGCCAATTACCCTCCATTAGCCATAGAAACACCTGGCTTGGCCCCCCTCAAAAAACACCCTGGTTTACTTCTGCGTAAAAAATGATACATTTGTAAACCACCTGTCAATCCCCTCCCCATGGACACTCCTTTTGCTTACCGGGTCAAAGCCGCCCGCATACAGCGGGGAGATACCCAAGCCGAACTGGCGCAGGCCCTCGGCGTCAGCAAGCAGGCCGTGAGCCAGTACGAACATGGCCGCAAAAAGCCTGACAGCACCACCCTCATCGCCCTGGCCCGGTACTTCGGCAAACCTACCGGCTACTTCTTCCGGCCCTTGCGGACCCCGCTGGAGCAGGTCGACTTCAGGAAGAAAGCTTCGCTTCAAGGCAACAAACTCGCCGCGGTCAAGGCCAGCATCCTGGACAGGTTGGAACCCTACCTGGAGTTGGAAGAAATCCTGGGGGTGGACACCGAGGCATCAAATCCGCTGGCGGAGCCCCTCATCACTTCGGGGGAAGAGGCCGAAGCCGCTGCTACCAGGCTCCGGCAGGCCTGGGACCTGGGGCTCAACCCCATCCCCAACGTGCTGGAGATGCTGGAACTTCAGGGAATCAAGGTAGTAGAGGTAGCATTGAGCGAAGATTTTGACGGCCTGAGTACCTGGGTCAATGACCAGGTCCCGGTGGTGGTGCTGAACCAGGGCCGTGACCTGCTGCGTAAGCGGTTTACCGCTTTGCATGAATTGGGCCACCTGTTTTTGGCTTTCCCGCCGGAAGCCACCCCCCGGTTCAAGGAAAAGGCCTGCAATCGATTCGCGGGCGCAATGTTGCTCCCCGCTTCGGTCCTCAAGCGCGAGCTGGGAGAAACCCGTCAGCTGGTGAGCTTGGCGGAGCTGATCCCGCTAAAGCAGTACCACGGCATTTCCCTGGCGGCCATTGTCTACCGTGGCAACGAACTGAAGTTGCTCAGCGATCGCATGGCCAAGCGATTCTGGCAGCAGCGCAAACAAGACCCGGAACTTTTGTTGGAAAATACCCCAAAATATGGCGCGTACCAGGGAGAGGAGCGGGCTTATCGCTTCGAACAATTGCTCTCCAAAGCCCTCTCCGAAGCGCTTATCTCCTTTAGCAAGGCAGCCGAGCTCTCCGGCAAAACCCTCAGCACCCTTCGTCAAAGCTACCAGCCCATCTGAGCGTGGCCCTTCCAGTTCAGCCCATGAACACCATCGCCATCCAGGACACCAGCATCCTGATCGACTGCGCCAAGCTCGGCCTGCTCGCTGCCCTGGTTCAGTTGCCCTACCGGTACAAGACGACAGACTTGATCTTCAACGAGCTCTGGGACAGCGAAAGTCGCGAAGCGGTACAAGCTTGTATCGACCGGGGCGAACTTACCCTGGAGCGAATCGATGATGTGGCCCTGGAGGAGGTGGCAACCCTTCAAAGCCAGCACCGCAGCCTTTCGCTGGAAGACTGTTCGGTTTGGTATTTGGCAGAGCAAGAAGGCGCCATGCTCCTCACAGGTGACAGCCAGCTGCGGAAAAAGGCAACCCGCGGGGGCCTGGAGGTTCACGGGAGTCTGTGGGTGCTGGTGGAATTACAAGGCATCGGGCATCTCAGCCAGGCCGAAGCCTGCCAAAAGCTCCGCCGACTCAAAGCCCTTAATCCCCGCTTGCCTCGCACAGAGGTGGTTCGGTTAGAAGAAAGGTGGTGTGCAGAAGATGAGAGGACGAAGGGATAAAACCATCCGGATGCCGGGTGGCTTTTTTTAATTTTTACCGCAGGAAAGGGCCTGTTCATAAACGAGACTGGTAGCGCCACCACCTTCACATTTAAGGGAAAATCCCTATATTGGGGCCATTCAGAGACGCTCATACCGACTATGCACACCCCTAGGCTTCCTCTCCTCCGCGCTGCCGCTACTGGCTTGTTTTCTCTGTGGTTGATGTGGGCGGCATTGCCCCTGCAAGCCCAGCAGCCTGGCGACCGCGAGAGCCTCGGCCGGGCGGTCAATTCGCAGTACGACGAGATCGGCCCGGTCATCAGCCCCGACGGCAACACCCTCTATTTTACCCGGAAAAACCATCCTCAGAACGCCTTTGGCAAGGACAATTCTTCTGACGCATGGTACAGCACTTACAACGCTTCCAGCCAAACCTGGTCCCGGGCCCGACCTATGGGCCGCGATTTTAACCGGGAGCGTTTCAACAGCATCGAATCCATCACCCCCGATGGCAAAACCGTTCTCATTCGCGGGGCCTACAAGCGCGGCAATTACAAAGGAGTGGGTTTTTCTTTCGTCGAAAAAAGCGACAACGGAAAATGGGGCATGCCTGAGCAGCTCGAGGTGGAAGGCCTGGATAAAATGGTGAAGGGCATGTTTCTCGGGGCCAACCTTTCCAACAATGGCAAAGTCCTGCTGCTGTACTTCAGCGAGGAAGAAGGCGGGGAGACCGAAGACCTTTATGTGAGTTTTCGCAAGGAAAGGGGAGAATGGACCCGTCCCAAGCCCCTGGGCACGGACATCAACACCAAGTACAGCGAGCTTTCCCCGTTTATTGCTTCGGACAACAAGACCCTCTACTTCGCCAGTGACCGCCCCGGTGGGCAAGGCAGCAGCGACATTTACCGGACCGTAAGGCAGGATGATACCTGGCAGAAATGGTCGCAGCCCGAAAACATGGGTGAAGCAGTCAATTCCGCCGCTTTCGACGCCTATTATTCTGTCGATGCCTCGGGTGAATATGCGTACATCTCTTCTACCACCAATTCTCTCGGCCTCGGTGACATTTTCCGCATCCGTCTGGAGCAAGAACAGCGCCCCGACCCGGTAGTCTTGCTCTCGGGCCTCGTGGTCGATGCTGCCACCAAGCAGCCCCTCAACGCCCAGGTGATGGTCACCCGCGAATCAGACGGCGAGGAGGTATCTAGCAGCAACACCGGGCAGGAAGGGACCTTCAAGATCACCTTGCCGCTGGGCGAAAACTACGAGATTTTGGCCGCGTCCGCCGACTACGCTCCTTATTCGCAGCAGCTCGACTTGCGCAACGTCACCGAATACCAGGAGCTGAGCCGCGAGCTGCTCCTGGGCCCAGCCGGAGACGAGTCTGTGGTGGTGGTCGACACCGTGCCGCCTGCGTCGGCCGATACGCCACAGGCCGTGGTCATGGTCGATACGACCGATACCCGACCTGCCCCCACCCCGCCGCCCCGCTCGGCCAGCAACCCAGCCGACCTCATGGGCCCCAAGCCGACTGATTTCATCGGTACCGATGCCACCCGGCTGACCACCCTCTACTACGCCACCGACGAGGTGGACCCGCTGGCAGCTTCCGAGCGGGAATTGACCCGCCTGATTACCCTGCTCAACGCCAATCCCAGCTTGCGCATTTCCCTGCAAGGCCACGCCGACGAGCAAGGCACCGAGGCCTATAACCAGCGCCTCTCCGAAGCCCGGGCCCGCTACGCCCGGGCCGCCCTGATCGCCGAGGGCATCTCGCCCCTCCGCCTCACCTGGAACGGACACTCCTTCCGCATCCCCGCGGTTGAAGGCCGCAGCGCCGAAGCCCTCGCCGCCAATCGACGGGTGGAAGTGCATATGATGCCGTGAGGGGGCAGTTTTCAGTGGACAGTGAACAGTGAGCAGTGAACAGTTGTGCTACGTGCGCCTTTGTTAATCCACTGCTTTGGAGAGTTGCTTGAGGTCCTTGTGGCGAAGCTCGCCGTAGCGGCTGGTCTTGCGCCAGTAGAGAATTTTCCCTCCATCTGCGCCGATTACATAGAGGTTGGCTTGGCGGGGGTCGAGGTGCAGAAAGGCCACATCGGGCCGCTGGGCTGCGATGGCTTGGGCAATGGTGGCCTTGTCAGTTAGCTCGGCATCGTGGAGGTAGTATTTGTCCAGCATCTCTTGGGTGGCGAGGTTGTCTGGCAATTGCCCGGGCAGCAGATACAGGGTGCGCTTAGCCAGGCTAGGTACGCTATCGTTACAAAATTCCTCCAGCAGCTTCTTGTGGGTGTCTTCGGTCGGCCTATTTTCTTCGACAAAATAGAGGTAATGCTGCATACTCTGAACCAGCGCGGGCAGCTTGAAGAGGTAATCGCTGGTATCGTTGATGTCAGCGAAATGATATTGGGTGATGGCGCGGGCCCCGTTGTAGTTCGACAGGTCGGCCCCGAGGCCGCAGGGGTAGATGGCGAGGTGGTTGCTGCGGATGCGGTCGGTGCCGGTGACCCGGCCTACGAAGCGCTCGGCGTCATTGCGCACCAGCATGCTGTAGCGCTCATCGCTGGCATAATCCGGTAGTTTTTCTGCCGGAAGAAAGCGATAGGGCATAAATTTCCAGTACCGCTCGAAGGTCTGCTGCATCACCTGGTTGTAAGCATCTTGGCCAGGATACAGCACGACCAGGAGGCTGTCGTTTTTGAAGGTAGCGTATTCTTCCAGGGCGCGGGTGCGGCCGTTTTGGGAAAAGGCCGGGCTGAGGGAAAGTAACAGCGCCAGCACAGAGAAAAAGCGATAGGTCATGGCTCTAGCTTGGGGATTTTCCAATAAAGGTACCAAAAACTAACGTAGCAGCCAGGCATTCCGTACCCAAGCCTGCTGCGTATGCCCGCCAATGGTCAACTTTGCTCCTTCTGTGGCAGCACCTGAACCGCCTTTGGCCGTACCCGCCTGCGGGCCGGGCGGTTGGCCAGGTATACCCCGAGCAGGATGATGGCTGCCCCCGCCATTTGGCCTGCGCTTATCGTTTCATCGTCCCATAGCCCCCATCCCAAAGCCACCAGCGGGATGAGGTAGGTCACGCTCGCGGCGAAGATCGGCTGGGTGAGCTGCACCAGGCGATAAAACATCACCAGCGCCAATGCGGTCCCTACAGCGGCCAGGATGACCAGGTACCCCAGGGCCTCCCAGGCTGCTGCGCCATGGACCTGAAAAACCGCCGGTAGGTCCCCCAGCGTGAGCAGATACAGCCCGTAAGGCAGGGCAACGACCAGCAAGGCAAAGCCCGAGGCCAGCACCGAGGGCGTCTTGTTGAGGTAGGTCTTCATCAGGTTGGTGCTCAGGCCGTAGCCTACTGTGGCCAGCACCACCAGCAGCGAGTAAAACACATGCTGCCACAGGTCGACCTCACTCCCGGCCAAAATGAGCCAGATGGCTCCCATCAAGCCGAGCAAAACCCCCAGCAACTGCGGCCGGGTGTAGGTGTAGCCAAAGAAGCTAACCCCCAAAATGACCACAAACAGTGGGCTGAGCACGTTGAGGATGCCCGCGCTGGCGCTGTTGATCTGGGTTTCGGCCAGGGGAAAGAGAAAGGCCGGGATGCCATTGCCTACGATGCCGACCGCCACGATGTAGCGCCATTCTCGCCGCGAGATCCGCCGGGCTTTTCCCAGCACGAAGGGCAGCAAGACCACGCTGGCAATGACCATGCGCAGCCCGGCTACCTGCAAGGGGCTGAAAGCTTCGAGGCCTTTTTTCATCAGGATAAAGGAGCTACCCCATATCAGGGCCAGCCCCAGCAGCAGGGACCAGGCGAGGAGCGAAACAGTA
This sequence comes from uncultured Bacteroidia bacterium, assembly GCA_964542415.1. GTDB lineage: Bacteria > Bacteroidota > Bacteroidia > J057 > J057 > CAZIVQ01. The sequence goes on from CAZIVQ010000010.1 coordinate 6,005, forward strand.
GGTCGGTTCAAAAGCAGAAATTTCGTTGGGAGCAGATGCGTGCCGGAGGAAATAAATGCATACTACTCCTTCTGCCAGGAAAAGTTTAGGAACCGGGCTATTCTGCCTGGGCTGCCTCAATCAGGCGTGCCACCACTTTGGGCACTCCCGTAGAGCCAGGCTCTTCGTAGAATTCGATGGGATGGGTGCTGTTGACGGTGGGGCGCCGGGGATCGATCACAAAGATCGGCACCTTAGGGGGGGCATAGTTGATCAGGCCTGCCGCCGGGTAAACCACCAGGGAAGTACCCACAATCAGAACGATGTCTGCCTCCTGCATCAGGGCCGCCGCCGGCACAATCATAGGGACCGCCTCCCCAAACCATACGACATGCGGCCGGAGCTGCTGCCCGTCTTCGCCGCATTGGCCCAAGGCGAGGTCACCTTCACAAGGGATGATCAGCGATTCGCGGGCTACGCTGCGGGCCTTGAGCAATTCACCGTGGAGGTGCAAAACCGAGCTCGACCCCGCGCGTTCATGCAGGTCATCGACATTCTGGGTGATGATGTGGACCTCGTAGTGGGCCTCCAATTCTACCAGAGCCAGGTGCGCAGAATTAGGCTGGGCTGCCAGGGCCTGCCGCCGACGCTCATTGTAGAAGCGAAGCACCAATTCGGGGTCACGCTGGAAGGCTTCCGGCGTAGCTACCTGGCTGACTTCATGCCCTTCCCAGAGGCCCCCGGCATCACGGAAGGTCTTGAGGCCACTTTCTGCACTGATCCCGGCTCCTGATAGGACAACGATGCGCTTCATGAAAAAAAGGTATGAGGTGGAGGAGAACAACCAATGAATTTCAGGAGGAGAAACTTAGAGCATTTTCCCCTCAGATGCAATGCTGCTGACAGATACCGCCTTCCCCTGCTTGCAGGGAAGTAGGAAAATTTCCTTTTTCTTGAATTTTCCCTTCTCTCTGACCCCTGACTTCCGTAATTTTCTCCCGGTGTGGAGAGACGATCGCAGGAAGCCTCGTTTCTCATGCCATTTTTACTAAAAAAAATTACTTCACCATGAGCTTAGCCGCCACTACCGAAAACGTACGCACCATGACCACTGCCGCCGACGCCTTGAATGCCACCATCAAATTTGCCTTCAACGGCGGAGAAGGGGTGGTGTACATCGACGGGAGCGATGATCCCAATCAGGTCCACAACGAAGACAAGGCCGCCGATTGCACCATCAGCATTGACAAAGATGATTTTGACAACATGCTCGCCGGTAACCTAAACCCCATGGAAGCCTTTATGGGAGGAAAACTCAAAGTAGATGGCGACATGGGCGTAGCCATGAAGCTCACCTCCATGTTTGGCTAAAGCGTTTCTGGCTTTTTATTTCGGGCCAATAAAAAACGGGCGGACCTGCATATGGCAGGTCCGCCCGAACTATTTTCCGGCTTAACCGGGCTTAGTGCAGCTGAATCCGTTTTTGGATCACCCCTTCTTCGGAGCGAACCTCCAGGATATAGGTGCCTTCGGCCAGGTTGGCGGGCAGGCTGACTGCATGGGCCAGCGAGCCTTGGACTTGTCCCAATTCAGCGCCGTAGACTTGCTGCCCAACGAGGTTGATCAAGCGCAGCGTCACCCCTTCGAGCTGGAGGTTTTCGAAACGGACTTCGAAGCGACCTGTCGTCGGGTTAGGGAAGATGCTCACGTTGCCTTCGAGGGCTCCGGTAGCACTCACGGTGGTCATGAAGACCGTATCTGAAACCGTGGAGTCGCCACAAGCATTGGAAACCGTCAGGCTCACCACGAAGGTGTCGTTTTCGGCATAGGTGTAGGAGGGTGATTCCTCTTCACTCGTACCCGTGCCATCCCCGAAGTCCCAGCTGTAGGTGTCGGCATTGACACTGGTGCTGGTAAAATCGACCGTACCGCCTACGATACCAAAGGTGAAGCCCGCTTCGGGCAGCGAGTCGGTGTAGGTCACCGGCAGGGTCGGCGAAACCAGCATACAGCCATTGGCATCCATGATGGTGCCCACGTAGGAACCAGCCATGAGGCCGGTCAGGTCTTCGGTGGTGTCACCATTGTCCCAGCTGAAGGTGTAAGGGGCGGTACCTCCGCTCACTGTGATGTCGATGGCGCCATCGGCCCCACCTTTACAGCTCACATCGGTGATGCTTTCCAAGGCCACAGCCAGCGAATCAGGGCTGCCTACCGTCAGCGATGGCGAGACCAGCTCACAACCTACCGAGTCGGTAATGGTGCCCACATAGTCCCCGGCAGCGAGGCCGGTGAGGTCTTCGGTGGTATCGCCATTGTCCCAGCTAAAGCTGTAAGGCATGGTGCCTCCCATGACCGTGATGTCAATGCTGCCGTTAGCATCGCCGGCGCAGCTCACGTCTACGATTGAGTCTACGGCGACCATCAGGGCCGGCGGAGCGGCGACCGTCAAGGTCGGAGATACGAGTTCACAACCCCCGGCATCGGTGATGGTGCCAACGAAGTCGCCTGCCGGCAAGCCGGTGAGGTCCTCGGTGGTGTCGCCATTGTCCCAGCTAAAGCTGTAGGGAGCGAGACCGCCGCTCACCGTGATCGCGATTTCTCCGAGGGAGTCGGTCCCACAGATATTGTCCGTGATGCTGTCGAGGGCCACGGTCAACGGATTAGCGTCGAACGCGTCGATGGTCACCTCATAGGTGCCTGAGCCATTGAAGCCTTCTACCACCACAAAATAGGTGGTGCTGGGCATGACCGTGGTACGGAGGATTGAGCTGGTCCCGCTAAACGAGCAACCAAAGTCGTCGTCGTCGAAGTCGACTTGGTTCCCCGCGGCGTCGAGCAGGTGTACGTAGGTATCGAAATCCGTGCCTGCGGCACAAGTCGAGATGACCAGGGAATCCTCGCAGCTACCTGTAGTGAAGGAATAGAACACATCCGGAGAGGTCTGGCCTACCACATCTGTGTAGCAAGAATCCGTGGAGCGAACCTCTGTAAACGGCAAGCTGATAGGAATGGCCGTACTCAGGCTATCGCCCGGAGAGGCGCTACAAAGGGTACTGAAGGTAAACGGACCTGCCTCAGAGGTATCGCTGGAGCATAGGTCTACAAAGTAGAGGTCGTAGGCGGTGTTCGGGCTCAGACCACTGATGGTCAGTGGGCTGGTAGCCGAAAGGATCGGCGTACCGGTACCTGGGGTGTAGCCCTGCAAGCCATACTCCGCCGCCGTGATCAGCGAAGAGTCACCGGGAGTGAAGCTGATTACCGCTTGATTGCTGGCGATAGAATCCAGCATGAAGTCTGCCGAAGCTGGACAGGCTGACGGCGGGGTGAGAGACACCTCAAAATACTGCAACGTACCGATGTCACCATTAAATGAGTCACAGATCCGTAGCAGCCAGGTACCGTTCGGATCGGAGCCATCCTCAAAGGCTGCCAGGTCACCCTCAGGGAGGAACTCACCTACAAAAGGCGCGCTGCCGGTGGTAATCGAATCAACGGCGTCCATAGTGAAGACCGTAGCCGAGTCACAAACCCCATTATTGATCCCGTAGTTGTCGCCACTGCCGCCGTTGCCAGTGGTCAGCTCGACTTCTACGCCGTTGGGCGATACCAGGAATACCCGCAGGTCAGAGACCCAGGTATGCTCAATGATCATGCTTACCGATCCTACGATGACATCGGTCCCAAGCTGGGTGCCCGGGGCGCCACTCACAGAGATCGGAATATCCTGAAAACCATCGCCACAGTTGTTATCATCCAGGCCAAAGCCAGCGTTGCAGCTTACCAGGTTGTCAAAAGCGGTCAGGAAAGAGACAGGGTTGCTGACTCCTACAGCTATCGCACAAGTATCGATTAAGTACACGTCGTAGGCCGTAGCCGGCATCAGGCCGGTGATGGTGGTCGGAGAGGTTGTATTGTCAATCACCGTACCCGTACCCTGGGTAAAACCAGAAGGACCATATTCGACCGCGTTGGAGAGCGTCGAATCGCCCAGTACCCAGCTGATGTCCGCCGTAGTGGCGGTGATGTTACTGGCAGCGATGCTGTCAGAGCTGATGCAAGCAGGGGCGGTCGTAAAGCCAAGAGCAAAATATTGTAGCGTTCCTACATCTCCCCCCACATCGTCACAGATGGACAAAATCCAGGTGCCATTGGGGTCGGAGCCATCTTCGAAGTCAGCAAAGTCCCCTTCTGGCTGGAATTCCCCCGCAAAAGGGGCCGAACCGGAAGTAATGGAAGAAGCCGCGCTCATGCGGAAGACCGTAGCCGAATCGCAGTTTCCGTTCAGGATTCCGTAATCGTCACCGCTGCCACCGTTGTCGGTCGTCAGCTCTACCGATACACCAGAAGGCGAAATCAGAAACACATCCAGGTCGGAGGCCCAGGTATGCTCAATGATCAACGCCACAGAATCGAGCACCACTTCGGTACCTAAGCTGGTACCAATGGGAGTGGTTACCTGAAACAGGAAGGAATCCGGGCCAGCGTTGGCACAGCTGTTATCTGCCAAGGGCAGGCCTACTTCACAAGAAGTGCTGTTGCCAAAGCTGGTAAGGAAAGTCAGGGGAGAAGAAACGACCGTATCGCCGCTGCATTCGTCCAAGACATACACATCGTAAGCGGTGCCTGCCATCAGGCCAGAAATCGTCGCCCCTGAGCTTACGCCCGGAATCACCGTACCGGTGCCCTGGGTAAAGCCAGTCGGGCCGTACTCCAGCGATTGGGTCAAGGTCAGGGCCGAGTCCCCTGCCGTCCAGCTGATGTCAGCTGAGCTGCCAGTGATGTTGCTGGCGGAAAGGTTGGTAGAAGGAAAACAAGTGGCGGGTTCGTCGACCGATACATCGTCGATAGCGATGTCGCTGGCAAAACCGTCTCCCCGGGTAGCTTTGAATACCAGCTGGATCACGCCACTGTAGGCCGAGAGGTCAACTACGGCCTGCAAGTACGGATCGGGGTTGTCCAGCTGCTGCTCTCCTGCCACGTTGAACACGTTGGTGGTGAGGCCATTTTGCAGCACTTCCACATCCAGGGAGCCCATGTCGGAACCATACATATGGTACCAAAAGGTCAGCGTCGGCTGGGTCAGACCACTTAGGTCGATACAGGGAGAAGTAAACAGCGATACATCGCCGGAGTCACCGCCGGAAGCTTCGTAGTACACATACAAGCCAGAACTCGTCCCCAAGGTATGATCGACCTCAGGGCCCGTGGAAAAGCTTGAAGGGGTGGTCCCTGAATTAGGTAACCAAGAGTCGTTGGAGGCGGTGAAGGTCCGCGTCCAGTCGTTAGCCAGGGCCCCAGGATCTCCTTCGGTGAAGGTTTCAAAGTTCTCCAGGTAAGGTGCAGGGAAAGTCTGGAGCGACTGCACCTGGGCGATGGTGGTATCATTGTTCCCATTAGGGTCACCGGTTACCGCCGTGTAGGCCTTTATTAAATAGGTCCCGCTAACCGAGAAGTCCGCCGCCGTCGTGACGTCTACCACTTGGGTAGCTCCTACCGCCAAGGTGCCACTGTTCAGCGTAGTGCTGTAAGAATTGGTAGCAGCGCCACTCAACTCTGCCGTCACCGTCACCGGGTTAGTGGCAAAGTCCAGCGCAGCCGTACCAAGGTTGCTCACCTCTACCGAGAGGGTTTCTGCTGCCCCATAGCAAGAAGGAGCTACCGGGGAGGTAACAGCGCTCACCCCAGCGTCGATGGCCGAAAGGATAAGCGGGGTGAACGCATAGTAGTCGTTGTTGGTGGTCGAAGAGCTTCCTGACGCATTGTTCAGCGGAATGCTATCGTTGCCAAACTGAACGGCAGTGCTCTGGTCCAGCTGAACGCCTACGGTGGTAGTCAAAACCGAACCGAAGGTGAAGTTCATGTCTACCAGGTAAATCTTGTTGGTCACGGCTTCCAGCACACATGCAAAATAGCCGTAGCTAGAGTTGGGATTCCCATGCTCAAAAGAGTGCCAGCGTATCCAGAGCTGGGCTGGATTTACTCCATCATCAAACAGCTTGGTGTAGACGACATCGTTGAAGCCAGTAGGAGGGTTTGAGGTAAAGGCATCCCAAAATGCTGCCACACTCTGATTGGGCAGTGAGGTGCTGGGCAAGTTCTCGTTGGAACCGGGCAGCAAAGCCGTACCCACATCAAAAGTAACTACCCCATTGGCACTAGCCTTCAGGCTGTCCACCGGGGTGCCAAAAAATTCGAACGCAAACGGAATCTCGATCGTGCTGCTCCATTGATTGGCCGAGATCCCCCCCGGCAGGATTTCTGTCCAGGAGGGATCGGTTGCGTTGTCCGAGTCGGCATTAACCCCATTGGGGTTTCCCGCTTGCAGAAAAAAGTCAGTTTGATAGGTCAATTGTGCGAAGGCTGAACCTGCACATACAAAAAGACCTATCATGAGAGTAAAAAGTTTTCTCATAATGGTTTAGGTAAGGTATGAGGTTTTTAGGCTGATATTAATCGACCAATCTAGTAAGATTTGCCCACCTACACAAACAGCAGCGGCGATTATTCCAACAATGACATCTTTTTAGGCTTGGTAAGTTTGGTTTTTTGGGGTAAAAGCAGGGGTAAGAAATGACCCTAAAGTGTCTCCCCCCGGGTCCCGGCCATCGCTGCCAGGCGATATTCGATGACCTTCTGCTGCGGGTCAAAGGGCCGGAGGGCAGCTAAGCCCATGTGTTTCACCGCTGCTTCGATCAGGCGGGCGGGCGACGCGGAGTTACCTAAAAAAAACTCCCCGGCTTCTAACAGCACCGCCTCAGGTACCATCCCGATCAGCTCAGAGCCAGTCACTTGCAAGCCACGGGTGGCCGCCGCTTCCGCTGTGGCCACGTACAGCTCGTGCAAAGCCGTGGCCTTGAGGTCAGTCAGGTTGGTCGAGACCTGCGCCAGGTCGTAGTCGGCCAGGTACCAGCCAATGGCTTTCACGCCTTTACAACGGCCTGGGATACGCAGCGGCCGCCCGGCTTCATCGCGCAGCTTTTCGCCCTGCGGGCTGCCATCGGCCGTCTTGACCCGGCCCCGCTCCCGAATGTCAAATGCCACAGAATTGGCCTTTCTAGGCGAGCGGGTGTTGAGGTTGAGGTTGTAGGCAATGAGAAAATCCCGCGCTCCGATCACCGTCTGTCCGGCCTTAGCGTGGAAGTGGGCCGGCCCAAAGTCGGGCTGCCAGGCCGATTCCAGGATCTTTTCCCGGAAGCCTTCGTACTCGCCCGCCCGGATCGTGGCCAGGTTTTGGCGCGGGGGCTGCGTAGCCGCGCGCTCGTACAGGTAGATTGGAATGCCCAGTTCTTCGCCCACCCGTTTTCCCAAATGGCGAGCCCATTGCACCGCCTCTGCCATGTCCATTCCCCTCAGGGGCACCAGCGGGCAGACATCCGTGGCCCCCATGCGGGGATGGGCCCCGTGGTGCTGAGACATGTCGATCAACTCCGCTGCTTCGGCTATAGCCCGAAACGCGGCTTCGACCACCGCCTCCGGGGAGCCTGCAAAGGTCATGACGGTGCGGTGGGCTGATGGGCCCGGATCTACGTCAAGCAAGTACACCTTCGGAACCGACCGGATGCGGTCTGCAATGGCCTCAATCACTTCCGGGCGCTGCCCTTCGCTGAAGTTGGGGATGCATTCGAGTAAAGGACCCATAGATCGGCTCGCACTAAGCGGCGTCGGTGGCCAGAAAATCGACCATTACCTTGAGAAAGAAAAACATGGGGAGCAAGTTCGCCGGGCGCAGGGCCTTTTCTTCTACCTCTTCCTCCAGGACATCCCGCATGTACCCTAGCAAGGCCCCTTGCGCATAGCCTTTGGCCAGCGTATCGACGAGATGCCCAAAGGCTTCTGGCTTTTCATCGCTCCACTGTTCCAGCAAGGCGAGGTTGTTGGCTTCCGCAGCCTCCAGGGCAGCTTCGTCCAGCGCGGGCAAGGGAGCCAGCTCGTTGCGGAGGACTTCGTAGATGAGGGTGCCTAGATAAAGAAAAATGCTTTGTTCTTCTTCATCGAAGTCATCTTCACCCATCTCGATCAAGTAGGCCAGCAACAGGGGTTGCTCTTCGCCCAATTGATCGATCAGGGCCTCGATTTCTTCATCTTGTTCCAGCGTACCCAGCCGGATGGCGGTCGCTTCTATGGCTTGAAGAGAAATTTCTGACATCAGTCAACAAAAGTAATGTCTATGCTCTGGCTTAGTTCGCCACCGTCAGCGGCTGGGGTGCGGGCAGTAAGCCGCACCATGCCGGTGCTGTCGTTGCGGCTCTGAATCACGGCCGAAGCTACGCCATTTTCTGAAAAGATAAAATCAGGCACCACGGCTAGGGCGGCACTGCCCCCCACCGGGGTGGTGCTCAGGTCGATTCGCCGCCCTTCAGACACCGCTCCTTCATTGCGAAAAAGCGAGACCTCCAGGGTCGTTTCGTTGGTGGTGCTGACTTGCAAGGCGGTCACCCGCAGGCTGATCAGCTCTGGCAGCGCCGGTACGAATGCCACTTCGGCAAAGTCAGTGAAAGCTTGCCCGTTTGCCTCGACGCTGGCCGTAAGGGTTACCCGCTCGTTGGGCTGGGTGTTGGTCAACAGGGTGGCCCGGGCTTCTCGCCCGGAACTGTTTACTTGGATCAGGTCGCTGCCGGCGGTGCCACTCCCATCAAACATCCCCTGATCGGTGCCAAAGGTCACGGCTCGGTTGCCGTTTACAGCAGGCCCCAGCGTAGCGGTGAGCACGACCCGGCTCCGGCCATCGGCGAGCACCTCGGCCTGGCTCACGCTGAGTTGTATCACCTCGTTGGTTTCGAGCCCTTCGCGGGGGTCCACCAATTCGCAGCCAGCCATGCCCAGCCAGCTTACCAGCCAGACCAAGCCATACGTAATCGTGGAATATTTCATAGGTAATCGTAACAAGCTTAGGCTTCATCAGGGGTAGAGGAGTCGCCGGTGGAGATCGGGTCGCTTTCTTCGCGATGCTGGGAGAAAGTGATGTTTAGCCGGTGGTCGCCGCTGGTTTTTTCGCCTTTCCCATTCTCCGCTTCCAGGATCAGGTCCAGCAAAATGGGCCGTTCACTGGGGCGATAGTTTTTTAGGACGAAGTGTACTTCGCGGGTATGCCATTTGATGGGGCTCTCGGGCCGGAAAATCACGCAGATGAAGCGCGTTTCTGCCCACGCTTCTGGTTCGTTTTCTGGGTCGAGGGCTTCATTCTCCAAAAACACAAAGTCGACGGCCGCGTCAGGAAGCTTGAGCCATACTTTGCATTCTCCCAAAGCAAAAGGCCGGATCTGCACCGAAAGGCTCGCGGGTTGACCATGGAATACCTTTAGGCCGGGAGGAGTCACACAGAGGATTGAAGGGGTAGCCATGTCGAAGGGGGTCAAAAAAGGTGAAAAAAAGGGGAAATAGGGAGAAAGGTGGGTTAGGAGCAGGAGAGTCACAAGCCTTGTCCACGTCCTTGGCCGTAGGGATCTCCTTGGAAGAGGTCCTTGACCCGGTTAAAGGCATCGGCGTCGATGCTCAGGCCCAAAAAGGGCGAGGCCCGTAAGCGTTTTTCGTCGTTGAACGGACTGAGGGAGGACTCGTCGAAGAAGACCCCGCCCAATTCGACGGACACAAACCGGTTGAAATCATA
>CAZIVQ010000011.1:0-15499 GCA_964542415.1 uncultured Bacteroidia bacterium
GGCCAAAGTTGAAGAAGATGGTGGCCTTGTCGAAGGTATTGGCCGGATTGTAGGGAGCCGTGCCAGGGGCTTCATTGGAGAAATCGAACTCAAGGGTCTCCCAAGCATTGGCTACGGTAGAAGTTACCTCCGTCTCGACCGTGATGGTCGGATCTGTGGCATCCTCTGCTTTGAGCCGGATGGGAATCCCTGCCGCCGGGGAGTAGACCCGCACGGTCATTTTAGATTCTGTGGGAGTAAAAGGAATGGGATTGGCGAAGCCCTCCAGGGCAGAATTTGGCGGGGCCATGGTGGTCCCGGCGAAGGTAGCCGCGCTAAAGGCTTTGGTGGCCATGCCTACCAGGTTGTTGGCGCCGGTAGGATCGGAGGTGATCATGGAATAGTTGCCGCCGAAGTCAGTGAGGGGGTAGTCGACATTGGCGGTGTCCTCGAAGGTCACCGGCAGGTCGATCTGGGCCTTGCCACTGCCACCGGTGGTGTCCTCGACGAACTGAACATCATCCCAATAATAGACCGAGTCGGCGCCAATGGCGGTGCCATCGAGGCCAAAATTGAAGAAGATAGAGGCCTTGTCGTAGGTGTTGGCGAGGTTAATAGGCGAGGTGCCGGATACCTCATTGATGAAGTCAAACTCGAGGGTCTCCCAAGCATTGGCTACGGTGGAGGTGACCTCGGTTTCTACCGAGATGGCCGCATTGCCAGCGTCCTCTACCTTAAGGCGAATGGGAATGCCCGTGGCGGGGGAGTAGACCCGAACCGACATCTTGGTTTCGGTCGCAGTAAAGGGAACGGGAGTGGCGAAGCCCGTGCCAGAAGCGGGGCCCATGGTGGTCCCAGCGAAGAACTGCGAGCCGATCGTCTTGGTGCTCATGGCCACAATGTTGGTGCTGCCGTCGGGATCGGCAGTGAGCATAGAAGAGTTGCCGCCGAAGTCGGTGAGGGAGTAATCGACGGTGGCGGTGTCCTCGAAGGTCACCGGCAGGTCGATCTGGTCTTTGCCGCTGCCGCTGCTCGCTACGAACTGCACATCGTCCCAATAGAAAACTGAGTCGGCACCAATGGAGGCTCCGTCGAGGCCAAAGTTGAAGAAAATGGTGGCCTTATCATAGGTATTGGCCGGGTTGAAAGCCGCCGTCCCTGGCGCTTCATTGGCGAAGTCAAATTCGAGGGTCTCCCAGGCGTTGGCCACGGTGGAGGTGACCTCGGTCTCGACCGAAATGCCTGCATTACCCGCGTCTTCGACTTTGAGACGTATAGGAATACCCGTGGCGGGAGAATAGACCCGTACGGTCATTTTGGTTTCGGTCGCAGTAAACGGAACGGGGTTGTCGAATCCGGTGCCCGAGGGCGGCCCCATGGTGGTGCCGGCAAAAGTAGTCGAGCTGATCGCCTTGGTGCTCATGGCCACGATATTGGTTCCGCCGGTGGGATCGGCGGTGAGCATAGAGTAGTTACCGGCAAAGTCGGTGAGGGTGTAGTTGACGTTGGCGGTGTCATCGAAGGTGACCGGCAAGTCGATCTGGGCTTTGGTGCCGCCGCTGGTATCTGCGCCAAACTGCACATCATCCCAATAAAAGACCGAGTCGGCGCCGATGGCGGTACCGTCGAGGCCAAAGTTGAAGAAGATGGTGGCCTTGTCGAAAGTATTGGCCGGATTGTAGGGAGCCGTGCCCGGGGCTTCATTGGAGAAGTCAAACTCGAGGGTCTCCCAAGCATTGGCTACGGTAGAAGTTACCTCCGTCTCGACCGTGATGGTCGGATCTGTGGCATCCTCTGCTTTGAGCCGGATGGGAATCCCTGCCGCCGGGGAGTAGACCCGCACGGTCATTTTAGATTCTGTGGGAGTAAAAGGAATGGGATTGGCGAAGCCCTCCAGGGCAGAATTTGGCGGGGCCATGGTGGTCCCGGCGAAGGTAGCCGCGCTAAAGGCTTTGGTGGCCATGCCTACCAGGTTGGGCGCTCCGGTAGGATCGGAGGTGATCATGGAATAGTTGCCGCCGAAGTCGGTGAGGGGGTAGTCGACGTTGGCCGTGTCCTCGAAGGTCACCGGCAGGTCAATCTGGGCCTTAACCTGAGCATGAGCAACCCCTAAGGTTGCTAATACCCAGATTCCCCATAAGGTAATTCTTTTCAGCATGATGAGTAGTAATAAGTGAGTTTGATAATCACTCCCTGAAACAGCAAGGAGCCTTACTATCAAAGCTAACGGAATAAGGTGGTGATGCGAAAGATTGGGCTACATCACTACTACATCATTTGTTATCACTACTACATCACTGCACCTTAAATGCAAAAAAGCCTTGATTAGAGGTTCATCATGAACTCATTGAGGTTGGCATCATTGGAAAGGTCCAATTTTTTCCGCAGGCGGTACCGGCTGATTTCTACCCCCCTCACAGAAATGCCCATCAGGGGCGCAATTTCTTTGGTAGACAAGTTCATCCTGAGGTAGGCACAGAGCTTCTGGTCTTTGGGCGTGAGTTGGTCGTACTTTTCTCGCAGTTGTTTCAAGAATTGCTCATGGACCTGATCGAAATGGTGCTCGAATTTCTCCCAATCTTTGTCGAGGTGGATGTCTTCGTGTAGGGTGCGGAGCACCTTGTCGATTCCCCCTCGGGTTTCGGGCTTGGATTGTTTTTTCAGCTTTTCGAGCTGCCGCCTGGTTTTATTCAGCACTTCGTTTTTCTGAACGAGGTGCATCGCATAAGACGCGAGTTCCTTGTTTTTGTGAATGACGTCGGTTTCTAGTTTCTCATTGCGCAGGCGGATAATCTCGGCCTCTGACTGCTGAGACTCACGGATGAAGGCGGCTTCTTTGCGTTGATGGGAAGCCGACTGGGCTCGGAGCGCACGGTCAGCCGAGCGCTGAATGCGCTGGGTATTGAAGTGGATAATGAAAATAACAAGCGCCATTCCGGTCAGGGCAAAGCTCGTTTTGGCCCAGAGGGTTTGGTACCAGGGTGCTTGGATGCGAAACTCATAGGTACAAAGCGGGCTTTCGGTGCCGTAGGTGTTTTTGGCTTTCACCTGAAAGGCATAAGCGCCGGGGGAAAGGTTAGTGTATTCTTTTTCTGGTTTATCGGTCCAACTTGACCAGGCTTCCTCTTTTCCGTTCAAGCTAAGCCGGTATTGGTACTGAATCTGGTTTACATATTGATAGAAGGCCGCGGAAAACGAGATCCGGAAATCTTTCATGTCAGGCGGGAAGGTCAGGACCTGGCTGGCAGGTTGCTGAGCGAAGGTCTGGTTCCCTTCGCTGAAGGCACCATGGAAAATCATGGAGTCCTGTTGCCCGGTCGCCGCAAATTCCCGGATGTAGATAGGCAAATGGCGCTTGCTGGGTAGTTCCTTGTCGAGGTTGTAAAAAATGAAACCTGCGTCGATCCCAATGAAGAGGCGGTTTCGGTCGGACGCATAAATATGTTCAAAGCTCCTGACCAGCCGCGGCTGCAATTGGTTGAACCCAATCTTGTCCACCCGTTTCTCGACAATGCTTTCTTTTACCTGCAACATCCCAAACTCCTCGCCAGCCGAGAACCAGATATTGCCTGATTCGTCCTCCAGCAGGCGCTGTATCGGCTGGGTGGTCCCAAAGACTTCGGCAAACCCCCGATGGATGACAAAGCGGTCTTGTGCCGGTTCAAAGACATAAACCCCTCGTTCGGTGGTGAAAAGGAGTTGGTCTTGAATGCGGCTGACGTTGATCGAGAGGTTGGAAGGAAAGCCATCCTCGGCATTGAAAAAATCAACCTCCCGGATGCGCCGCCCATCAGCAGTTAGTTTTACCCGGTACACGCCCCGGTAGGGGTGAGAAATCCAAATATGACCCTCATGATCTTGCTCCATGACCCTGGCAGACTCGTCTAGGCCCTTCAAGGGGCCCACCAACTCCCAGGTCTGAGATTGAGGGTTTTTTTCATACAACATGAGCCCGTCATAGGTGCCCCCTATGGCCAGGTGAGGATGCTCTTTCAGCTGGATAAACTTCCAGGCTCCCTGTATGTCAGCAAGTTGAAAGGCCTGGCCTTCGCGGATTTCGTAGGCCCCTCCGTGCAAGCCAGCGATCAGGTGGCCATCCAGGTTGACCAGCGACCAGGTGGGGCCCACGGCACCTTCCACCCGGCGAAATCGCTTCGGATAAAGCGGCCCGGTAGGCTTGCGCCAATCTTGGTAATAAATCCCTTGATTGGTAGCGAGATATAGCTTGTCCTGGAATACCAAGGCCGCGTACGCACACCCCTCTACGCCTAAGCGAGAATCGATCAAGGAGAAAGGGGACTGAATTTCGATCTGAGAAATGCCGTTTTCCAGCCCAAGCCAGAGGTTGCCGGTGTTGTCCTCCAGCATGCTCAGGATGGAGTTGTTGGGCAGGCCCATTTCCTTGTTGATGACCTGGATCGGCTTGCCCTGGGCATTGAGGATCACGATGCCGTTGAGGGAAGTGCCAATCGCCAGGGAGCCGTTGCTAAGTTCAGCGGCACAGTAGGTGCGCTGTGCGCTCAGGTATTCCCGGACTTCCTCCCCCCAGGGCTGTACGGTTCCCTGATGATAAAGAAATATTCCCTGCCCCGCGCTTACCAGCAGCAGGCTATCCGGGCCTCGTGGCAGCAAGGCCGAGGGATAAATATTGGCAAATTGCTCCCCCGCCGGCAGCAAGTGAAAGCGATCCTGGTCCCAGTATTCCAGGCCCTGTTTAAATTCATACACGTACAGTTGCCCGCCGCAGTAGAAGAAATTCTCGAAGCGGGTCTGGGGGAGAAAAACCTCAATTTCATCCTGGTAGTAGCGAAACACCGCGGCATAGGAGCCCCAGAAGACACCTCCAGGGGTGATAAAAACCTTCCAGACATCTTCAAAGCTGCGGTTGGCTTCGGGAATCAGGTGCTTGAGTGAATGGTAGACCAATTTCCCCTGCTCGTTGGGCCGGAAATAGCCCAATTCGTCCTGGCCGCCCACGTAAATGGTACCCGACGAGTCAATGGCGATAGATCGGAGAATGGACTTATTGGGCAGGGGATGGCATCTCCAGCGGGTCCCATCATATTCCAGCAGGCCTTGGTTGTTGCCAAAATACACCAGGCCCCGGGCATCTTGCGCGATGGCCCAGTTTTGGGTTTCAGCCTGGTAGTCTTGCTTTACATAGTTGTTGATGGGAGGCAGGCCAATTTGCCGGACTTGTCCCCAGCTCCCAGCCCAATTTCCCCAGCAAATGATCCAACAGAGCAGCAGCCGCTTCATGAAGTCTGGTCAGCGTTTTACGAAAAAGGGAATATTTGCCGTGGCGACGTTGCCTTGGTTGTCGTGGGCATAGACAAAGAAACGGTAGGCCCCCGGTTGCGAAGGCGAGCGAAAGGTGAAGCTTCCCTCGCTGCCGGTACTGATAAAGAGATCGGGTAGCTGCGTTACGGCGAGGTTTTTATCTTTTACGTTGATTTTTATCGGATCCGGTACTACCTCAGCATCCCCCCCGGTGCCGGTCAGCCCGATTTCTGATTCGAGCATCTGCCATTTAAAGTCGAGCCGGTCCTGATCGGGATCGCTTACGTCTGCCGAGATGGTGTAGGTGCGGTTGGGTTGCAAATAGACATTTTCGCTGGCGCTTTTGCCCTCAATGGTCAGCGAAGTAAGATGAGGGGCCCGGTTGCTGGGCCACTCCCGGGACCAGTTGTATTCGAGTACATCCATGACCTCGGTTTCTCCGCCTGCTTCGGTAAAGACGCCATACCAGGTAGGCGTGGTTTCTTGTTTTTGGCCCCACAGAAAGACATACGACCCCAGGCATTTTTCCTGGTCGGCATAGATGCCCTGCTCGTAGCGCTTGCGGTAAGACTCCGCTTTCTTGCTGCTGCTTTGTTCGATGGGCGCGCCCCATTCGGTGGCGGGCACTTCCCAATGACCATCGGGGCCCCATTCGGTAATGATGTAGGGCCCTTCCCAGCCAAAGGCGCGGATCTGCTTGTCGATACCGATCAAGCCGCCGTAGGTATTGATGCCATAAATATCAATGTGGGGTGCCCGCTCCTTGATCAATTGTACCTCCGCGACATCCAGGCCCGCGGTGACGGTCATGGTGGGGTGGTTGGGGTCTTCTTCGTGGATCATCTTGGCAATGTCGTTGATGGCGTTCCAGACTTTGTAGTCGCTGTACATCAGGTCGTTTTCATTGCCGATGCCCCACAATAAGACAGCGGGGTGATTTTTATAGGTACGCACGACTTCCCGGAAGCCCTCAAGCTGGGCTTGTACGGCTTTGGCGTCGTCGTAGTCGAAGCCTTGCCTTTCCTGGCCGACCCACAGGCCAAACAGCACCGAAAGCCCTTTTTCGTGGGCTTTGTCGAGGATGTTGACCGCTTCGCCGCTGCCCCAGGTGCGCAGCGAGTTGGCTCCGTAGGCGACGGCCCGGTCGAGGTAGGTCTGGCCCCCTACTCCTTTGATGTAGTAAGGTTCTCCGCCCCGGTAAAGCTGAAAGCCATCGCTTTCTTGGCGCACTTCTACCTTGATCGGCGTGGAGCCGGTTTGAGCCCATGCCCATTCTCCTAAGAATAGCAGGGCGATGATAACCATCAGTAGTGTCCTCATAATAGTCGTAGTTGATAAGCTAACGCAACGTGATGTAGTAGATAAACATAATGAGAAAAACCCTCACTTCCCAATTTAATTAAAATCACATCCCTCCAAAGCTTATGGGTGATTTTGGCAAGAAATGATGTAGTGATGCTGTAGATATAATTTCGTGTGATGTAGTTAGGTTGTAGTGAAAAATTTCTCTTTCTCTTTTTGTGAAGATACATTTGATCTCGTTGAAAAGGTAAGAAAACCTACTCGCTACTATGAACCGGCTATTACTACTCTTTTGCCAGCACTGGCTGCTGGTTGCTTTGCTGTGCGTGTCAGCCAGGTTGGGATACGCTCAGTCCTCTTCCTCGGCCGCAGCCCTCGACTCGGTGGTGCTGCCCTCTGGCTACCTGAGTCCTACGGGAGACTCGATCATACGCATGCCGGCCATGCAGAAGCTCACCCTCACGGGCTACTATCGCTTCTTTGGCTACGGGCGTACCCTTACTGAGCCTTATCCCAACCTCAACCCTTTCGAGTCAGCTTACGGGGTAGGGGATGGCTACCGCGAGCCGATGCTCTCCATGTTGATGATTGGTCGGCCCAATGGCAAAACCAGCTTTATGACAGAGCTGTATATGTTTACTCCCTACGCGGGCTCTTACGAGGAAAATGTCTTCACCATGAACCTGGGGCTGAATTTCTACGGGAATTTCAGAACCAAGCATGGCCGCTTCGGGGTCCGGGCCGGGGGGATTCATTGGTACTCGATGAGCCCCTTTACCATGGGCATTTTCCAGCCTTTTGACTTGTTCAGTATTTTTGACCGCACCCCTTGGGAAGCCGTCAACAATACCGAAAAGTACGACAACTACTACGAGAGCGGCGTGGTGAGCCTCGATACCCGCTGGAACAACCGGGCTTTTCAGGGCTTGATCGTAGAAGGCGGCGCTTTGCCGCATGATTTTTCCTTTGCCATGCTCTTCGGTAAGGCGCAGGTCAACGGCGGCCTGCCCAACGCCACCGAAGATCCCCTAGCGACCATCATCAACCAGGGCGTAGCCGGAAACCGGCCGACCTACCTGGGCTTCGCTGGGCTTAACCGGGTGACGCCCAACACGCTCTCCGGCTTCCGCCTGCGCAAAGACTTCAAGCAGGGGTTTGCGGCTTACAATACCCTCTACAACCGTACCCGGCTGGATAGCCTCAAGGACTTATTTCAAAACTACAGCGTCCACACGCTGGAATTTGGCTACCAAGCCGGGCCGGTGAGCATCAGTGGCGAACTGGGAGCCGGTAGTTTTAACCTGCCTGGCCGGGAAGTAACCTGGGGGGAGGTCGGCATGCTGAGGTTCCAGACGCCCAAGTCTTTGACCTTTCTACCCTTTCAGTTACAGTTCTACCACATCAGCAAAGACTTTTACAACGATAACGGGGAGATCCAGACCTTCTCCAATCCCGAAATCCAGGCGCAGATCTTGGGCGCCAACCAAGTAGGCCAACCTTCAGCGGGAGGAGCGCTTACCCAGGTAGGTCAGCTGGTCCATAACCGCCGGGGGGTAAACCTGAGTACCCAGGGAGAACTGGGGCCCTTTAAGATTAAGTTAGGCTGGGAAATATCCGGCGAAATAGACACCCTGTCCAACGAACTTTCCTATATCCACCGCATCAACGGCCTGGCCCTCTCACGCATCTACAATCCCTTCCCCGCCGGGGCGACCGGGCCCACCGTGGTCGGGCCCTATCAGCGGGTGGTTACTTTCTTCCGGGGGGCCTACGAGCGGGTACGCCTGACCGACGTCGACCCGGGCAGTCTCGCCCCCCTTACCCGCAAGTACTTTCAGGCCTTCGACATCCAGGCTAAATATCGCGCTGAACTGGCAAACCGGCCCTTGTATGTTTTTTACCTGGGCTCCTTCATGGCAGCTCAGCCGGAGTTGGCGTTCCTGCCTACTTTTGATGCGCAAAAGACCTATATCCAAGCTCAGTATCATGAGTTTGACCTTTACTACGAAGTCCTGCCCAAATTTATCCTGACGGGGTACTACGGGGTTGAGTACATCCGCGGGGGGATCAATACCGCCTGGGATATTGAAAGCTTGCAGCCCCGCAACCAGCTTGGCCAGGGGATAGGGGTAGGGTTTGACTGGACCGTCGCCCCCAACGCTGCCTTCTACGTGCGCCAACGCTTCATGAATTTTGAAGACCGGTCGTTTGCCCTCGACAAGTACCGGGGACATGAAACCACCGTCGAACTCAAAGTATCTTTTTAGTCCCATCTACCATCTGCTATCTATCCTACTATGTGTAGAAAAAGTCTACTACTACGCTTACTCCTGGGGATTTGCTGGCTCCCAGGCAGTTTTTTCACCCTGAGCGCCCAGACCGATACGCCCCCGGCTATTCGCTTCAACGGTCTGGGCCGTACCCTCATCAACAGCACCGAGCTGAAGGGGGAGCTGGCAGAAACCGACTCTATGACGGCCAAAAACCTGCTCGATGGAGAATTTCTCCTGGACTTGCAGATCAATGCCAGCCCGAACGAAAACACGGAGATCCAGACCATCTTGCGCTTGCGCAATGAGTTTGGCGGTTTTTTTGGCTCGGGGATGTCGGTAGAAGTGCGAGAATTGTTTGCCCGCGGGGTCGTAGCCAATTCCTTTCGCTATCACGTAGGTGACATGGACCTGGAGATGACGCCTTTTACGCTTTTTCAGGCAGATGAGGAAGGCACGGTTAACACCCCTGAGATTTTTCGGGGTCGCAAAGAAGTGATCGACTACGAGCAGTTTTTTGAGCAGGGCAACTCCCGCCGGATGCAGGGGGCGAAGTTTGAGTTTGGCCTCGCGGCCGATCCGGTGCTGGCAGAGATCAATTTCACCGGCTTCTTTACCCGTATCCGGGGCACGGACTTTTTCAACCTGCCGAGTCGCTACGTCGGCGGCGGCAGCGTGGACCTGCTCAATACCCGCTGGGGCGGCTTGACCGGCAACTATGTCAATACCTTTGACAGCCGTCAGATTGGCAATTTCAGCACGGGCATCAGAAACCCGGTACTTAGCTTGCAAGCCGATATTCGGGTTTTGGAAACCGAAAATTACGCCTTGAGCCTCAAAGGAGAAGGCGGGCAATCCACCCTGACCGAGGTCACCGATTCGCTCACCACGTTTGAGAGCCAGGACAATTTTCTCGAAGCCATGGCCGAGTATGTCCTCAAGCCGCAGCACCTTACCTTTTCGCTGGGGTATCGCTATACCGGCCCGGAATTCTTTAGCATTGCGGCCCAGAGCAAGCGGGTAGCTTTCGACCGGACCCTGGCCTTTTATCCGCGCTTTGGCAACGAGCAGATGCGGCGCATGCCCACCATTTTTGACCTCAACCGTGACCGGGCGCTCTATACCTTTGCTTTGTCTGATGTCTTGATGCCCTATGATGCCCGCTTGAGTAACACCATGCCTTATGGCCGGGCTACCCCCAACCGCATGGGGGCGTTTGCCTCGGTCGCCTATGAGGTACCCGAGGGACCGCTCGACGCGCAGCTGGACGTGGCCAGGATGCAAGAAATACGTGGACAGGGAACCCTGGAGTTGAAGGCTTTTACCCTACTCCGCGCCCGCGCTGATCTGCACGCCCACCGCCTGCTGAACCGGGAAAAAGCCCTGACCCTGACCCTCGGCTACCAATACGAAAGTACCCAACGGGGGGGAGAGCCGATCGAGCAGATTTCGCTCAACAGCAACCTGATCGAAGCGGGCTTGCAGATTGAGCTTTTCGACAGTTTTGACCTGCTCTTCGGAGCTACCTGGCTGGTAGCCCAAGGCAATGAATACCTCCCCGATGTAGTGCGCTTCAATGTGGTGCGGGATTTTCCGCGGGCCTCCAACTTTGACGAGGTAGAGTCGATGATCGCGGCAGGGATTCGCTACCGCTTCCGGGAAGACATGTACCTCAGCATTCAGTGGGACCGATTCTCCCTCAGCCGCCCGGAAAGTGAAGCCCGCAATTACCGGGTCGACCAGCCCTTCATTCTCTACAACATGAACTTTTAGCTCCCATCAAGGTTTTATCATATATACCATGAAACGTATAGCGCTTTCTTATATCGTCCTTTTTTCGCTATTGATCGGGTGCCAGCCCGATAAGGACGTCTTCGATGGGCCTTCGCTCATTAATCGTTTTGGCGAATTTCAGCTGCTCGATTCTCTCTCGGTCAGCGAGCCGGAGGTCGACTTTTCGACTGGCGAAACGGTTTTCTTCTCGGCTGATTTCAGCAAAAGTATCGCTTGGGTGCTGCGGATCACCGGCCAGAATAGCGGGGCTGTGAAGCTCATCGAGGGCTTTGACAGCGAACTCAACCTCGACAATGCCACCTGGAATGGCACCACTACCAGCTTACCTTTCTTCAATGCCGAACCTTGTGTGGCTGAACTGATCATTCCTGAAGAAGACTCCTTGACTGTCTCGGTCCCGCTCACGGTTACGGGACGCCGCACCTACGAAGGGAACCTGGTCACCGGGTTTGAAACAGACCTGGGTAGCGGCTTTTTCCTGGGAGACTTTGAGTTTGAATTTGAAGGCCAGACGGGTATTCGTAGTGACATTCCTGCCGGAGAAGGAGACCGTTTTTTCTACCTGGAAGGGACCGATGATGTAGTGGCCAATTTCTTCGTAGGTTTGATGCGGATTTTCCCCTCTGTCAATGGGAATACCTACTTCAACCTCCCGACCACGGTGCCCGATAATGCTTATTTCAACTTCATGCTCTACGGGGAAAACACCCCCAACACCATCGCGGTGGTGCAATTATTTACGGATGCCAATGGCAACGGAACTTTTGAGGAGGGGGGCGACCAGAGCTTTCAGCTGGAAGGGGACTTCCCAGTGAATTTTTCTGGCTGGCAGCTAAAAAGCTTCACCCTGGGCGAGATCGGGATGAATGAGCAACAAGCCAGCGAAATCGTGGCTATCCAGGTCCTGCTCATCTCCAACCTCAATGGCCAGCCTTCTCCTCCTCTGCCGGTAAAGTATGGCATCGACTACCTCACTTTTACCAGTGGCGAACCCCTCATGCCATAAGTTTATGCATATGAATGACTTCCGAAGACTTACGACCGTAGTGGGCTGGGTGTTGGTGTGGCTAATGGTGCCCGCTTGCTTACAGCTCCGTCCGATCAGCCTCTATGACCGGGTAGAGGAAGCCCCTGTCCCTGCGAAGCCCGAGTCGATTGAACAGGTGGTAGGATCCACCTTGTTTGAAGATGATACCCTGGACATCTGGGGCATCGTCGCCGACAGCTGTAAGACCTTTGCCCTCACCGAAGGCGTGGTTTATCAGGGCGAAGCAGCCTTGGCGCTCGACTGGAACCGAGAGGGCTGCGAATGGGTGGGCTTTGGCATGGGCTGGGATGGCTATGCCGGCAAAGACCTCAGCCCGCTGATTCCTCATGCCGCCTTTGAGATGTACGTGCGGGCGCAGGAAGGCAAAATGTTTGGCCTGCCGATGGTCTTTACCCTGGAAGATTATAGCGGGGTGATGGCTTTTGCCTACACGGCCAACAAATACTTTGAGCGCACGGCCATCGACGAGGAATGGCAGCGGGTGGTGGTGCCGCTTAAAGCCTTCAGCGATGAAGGTAAGGGCATCGACTACACCAATATCAAGCAGCTTCAGATCGAAATGCAGCAAGCCGGGGCAGTGTATGTGGATGAAATCAAGCTGGTCTTTTATGAGGAGCCTGAGCAGGAGCCCTGGCTAGAAGAGCCCGCGTTGCCCGATCCCACCAAATTGCCACAGCCGCTGTTCGACGAGGGATTTGTCAATGGCAATGGCTGGGGAATGATAAAGGATGATTGTCAGGATATCTCCCTCAGCACTGCAGAGGCCTATACCGGCAAGCAATCTTTGCACGTACAATGGGATAACGACCCCGAGAATTGCAGCCTGGTCGCTTTTGGGGTAAACTGGTACCATTGGAAGCCGATCGACATCCGGCCGATGGAAGACAAAGCCGTGCTGGCCTTCAACCTGCTGGCCCAAGACATCGCTAAACTCGACTTTACCCTTGTGTTGGAGGAGTTTGATGCGCCCGGCATGATGAGCGTAAAGATGGACCCCACCTATGCGTTTCGCACCGAAACCGATTGGTACGAAGTACGCATTCCCCTGGACGCCTTTGAGGGCCAAATGGACAAAACCAAGGTACAGCATTTGGTCTTCGCCCTTGAAGGCGAAGGAACTTTTTACCTGGACAATATGCGCTGGGTAGCCAAACCAAAACAATGAACCCATGAACCCATTACCTTTTTTCCGATTGCTTTTTATTGCCTTACTGGCAGGCACTTTGTTTGCCGGTTGTGAGTCAGAAGAGATTCTGAAGGACCATCCGTGTGATTTTTCTACCAACCTGGATGTCTACACGCAGGTATGGAGCGATGAATTTGATTCCGAAATCAACGATGAATTTTGGTCTTACGACCTGGGCGATGGCTGCGACCGCGGGCCTGGCCTCTGTGGTTGGGGCAACAACGAATTGCAGTGGTACACCGACGAACGCAAGAATGCCCGCGTCCGTGATGGCAACCTGGTGATCCGCGCCATAAAGGAGAATTCTCCGGTAAATGGCTACGACTATACCTCGGCCCGCATGGTGACCAAGAACAAGGTCGACATCCGCTTTGGCCGCATCGACATCCGGGCCAAGCTGCCCCGGGGTCAAGGCATCTGGCCGGCGATCTGGATGCTTTCTACCGAAAAAAAATACGGCATCTGGCCTGCCAGCGGCGAAATCGATATCATGGAGCTGATCGGCAGCAAGCCCCGCGAAGTGCTGGGCACCGTCCACTACGGCCATGACTTCTGGCGCTACAAATCCGCTTACTACAACCTGGAGCAAGGTACCTTTGCCGACGATTACCACACCTTCTCCCTCTTCTGGCGAGAAAATTGCCTGCGCTTCGCCGTGGATGGCGAATTCTACGGCGATCCCATCACCCCTTCGGTGACCTTGCCGACGGGCTATCCCTTCAACGAAAAATTTCACCTGATCCTCAACATTGCTGTGGGCGGCAACCTGCCCGGCAACCCGGATGCCAGCACGGTTTTTCCGCAGGAGATGGCTATCGACTACATCCGGGTGTTCGAAGAAAACTGAGCCCGGAAGGGTTCTTAGTAACAGGGAAAAAATAATTCCCTTCCTTCATTTCACGCTATCAGATGCAAATGTCTGATAACCAGGTTTCCCTGCCGGCATACCGCCATCTTCGATTTGCGCTCTTTGCGCCTTGGCGTGGAACAAAAAGGGAAGTCATTCTTTGCGCCTTATTAGAGAGGCAACCTTTCATTCATTCTTTCCTGACCTTAACCTACTAACTCATGAAAAAATTCCTACTTACCGCCTTTTTAGGCATTTCTGTGCTGTTGGCTTTCGGGCAGCAGCCCTGGGACAACTTCGAAGACCAACGCCGGGGGTTCTATGACTTTACCAGCGGGACCTTCATCCCATACTTCGGCAACCCCGATCCTACGGGCAATACCAGCCCGGTGGTGGCAGAATACACCCGTAATGCGGCCGAATTGTTCGACGTGCTCGTTATCGACGCGGTTTCTCCGGCCGAGGACCTCGCCGACTACCTCAGCGGCGCCAAGCAGCTCTCCATTGATGTCTGGAGCCCCAATGCCGGGGTGACGGTACAGATCACCCTCGAAGACAGTTCGCTAGCCGGTCCAGCCAACTTTCCTACCGGGCGGCACAGCGTATACCTCACTACCACCACCGTGGCCAACGCTTGGGAGACGCTGACCTTTACCTTTGACAACCGGCCCGACCCCGGGGTGCCCAATACCACGGTAAGCCGGTTGGTCCTGCTGTTCAATCCCAATTCCAACACCAGCGACACCTACTACTTCGACAACCTGGTAGGGCCCACCTTGGCGGCTGACCCTTGTGCCGGGACAATGCCGATGGATACAGTATTGAATGACTTTGAGTGTAACCAAAACACTGCCATCACCTTCACCCACGGCCAAAGCCTGCGTCGCATCCCCAATCCCGACCAGAGCGGCATCAACCCCACGGACTACGTAGGCACCTACACCCGCAACCCGGGCGAGGAGTTCGACGCCATCGTTGGTTCTTTTGCGGCTCCCCTCGCCCTAGGCGATACCAACGCTTTTGCCCTGAAAGTATGGGACGCCAACGCCCCTACCGTGGTCCGCTTGGCCCTGCAATTTGACGATGGTACGGGCGCAGCCCCCGTAGAGGTGGCCGCAATCAGTGACTCTACCTCGGCCTCAAGCACTTGGGAGGAGCTGGTTTTCAACTTTGGTGATTTGAGCGCCGAGACAGTCAATTCCTTTGTCTTGCTGTTCGATCCCGGTGATTTCACCAGCAATTCTTACTTTTTTGACGATTTCCGTTTTGCTACCCAAGGCGGCCTCGTAAATATTGATGCGCCCCAATTGATGTCTGCTGTCTCAGTCTTTCCTAACCCGAGCCAAGGGGTGACCCAGTTTTCCTACGAATTGGTGGAGCGCGGAGAGGTAGCGCTTACCGTTTTTGACCTAGCTGGCAAGACCGTGGCCCACTTTGAGCCAGGCATGCAAGCCGCCGGCCCGCATGCCCTCGACTGGGAGGCCCGTGGGCTTCCGGCTGGCATGTATGTGTATCGCTTAGCCACCCAAGGTCACAGCACCCAAGGGAAAGTTATGTTAGCGAGGTAAGGTAGATTAGGTTTTGCTAAATGGCCTGGCAATGTCCAGGTCATTTAGCTACTTTTTATTGCCAATAAATATTTTTCTTGCCCAGCCCGGCTGGCAGATACGGAAGCATGGTCCGCTGGAGACCGGCATCCTGCAGAAGGTTTTGGCTTTAGTTTCCCTTTCAGAGACGTTAAATGAGGTTTTAATGGATTTATTACTACGCTTGTTACTATGACTACTCGAAAC
>CAZIVQ010000012.1:0-14924 GCA_964542415.1 uncultured Bacteroidia bacterium
TACTCCACCCGCACCCGGCGCGCATCCACCCCATCAGGCGTAGCCACCCGGTAGAGGTAAAGACCGGGCTCGACCTGGCTCAGGTCAAAGGTCTCGGTGTAGCCACCGGCTTGGCGCTCGGCTTCCAGCAGGGTTTGGATCACCTCACCTTCGACGTTGATCAGCTGGATCAAAACGCTCCCCGGGGTCTCCACGGCATAGCTGAGTTTGCCCGTCTCAAAGACTGGATTGGGGAATGCTCTCAGTTGCATAACTGCGGCTTCGGCTCCCGGTAGGGGCTGGCTAGGATCGAAGAGCAAAAAGCCTTCGGGAGAAAGGAGACGGCGCAGTTGACTGGCTTGTCCCCGATAGTGCCCCTGAAGACCTTGACGGCCATGGCGGCCTTCGGCACGACGGCCGGCGGGACGCGCATCGGCGGGGGCATCCTCAGGCCGGAAGCGCTCCAAAATCGCTTTGAGGTCATCGCGCCATTCTTCGGCTTGGGGCCGCAGGCCTTCCAGGGTGCTGTTCAGCGCGGCTTCATTGGCGTCGGCGAGGTCCATCAGTCGACCCTGGAAATCGTGGCGGGCGCGGCGCTGCTCGCGGGAGGGTTGCCGGTCGGCTTCGGAGGGTGGGGTGTCTCGATGGGGGCGGCCTTTGGGGCGCATGTCGCGCTTCTCGGCCCGGAAGGCTTCCTTTTCGGCTCGTAGGGCCTTAATTTCTTGCTGGTCCGCAGCCGAGAGCTGCCTATCAAGCGCGAGGCGGGCCTCGCTCAGCACTGGCATTACCTCAGCGGTGAGGTAGGCGTACAGGGCGGCTTTCAGCTCGGGATTGGGTTGGTGGGGTCCACGCTTGGGTTGGGCAATGAGGCTGGCCGTGCCCAGCGCGAAAAAGGTGAGGATCAAAAAAAATCGGTTCATGGTGAATAAGGTTGCATGGTTTGGAAAAAGCGCGGCACCGGCCGGTTTGCTGCGCTGATGTACCCCTTTGACACCGGAGGCGGGAGAAAGATTCCTTGAGGGGGAGAAAAAATGAATTTTTCCTCTATATTTATCTATCATCCCGCCCCAAGCGGGAGGTTTTCCGGGAAATAGGTGGTCTCCCCACTCCTCATTTTGGAGCAAACCGCTGCCTCTTCCCGCCTCAAGCAACCTGTTTCCTGCAGCCATTCCTGCTGCTGTTTTCGCTTTGGTGAGAATAGGGGTCTATCCTCTTGTTGGCTTATGCTATGCAAAGGAGGGAGGGAATCCCGCTAGAGACTTCTGCCTTCCTGGCGCATAGAAAGCCCCATTTCATCAATTCTCAACCCGCTTCTATGCGCCACTTTATTTTCTTTCTCCTCCTTCTGCCTACTTGCTTAATTGGGCAGCAACTGATGCCCCGACAAAGGACCCCGGATGCGTCAGTAGAATTGCTCGAACGACACGGCCGCACCCTGTTTGTCGGCGGCGATTTCTCACGGGTAGGTTACTATGTCGGCGGTATTGCGGCCATGGTGCCAGGCCAAAGCATCCCCGATCTGAGCTTTCCGCCGGCGGCCGATGCCTTTTTCGCCTTTTCTACCGGCAACGTACAGGCCATCTTGCCCGATGGCCAAGGCGGCTGGTACGTCGGGGGGCGTTTTAACCGCTACGATGGCCAGACTGCCTCGAACCTGGTCCACCTGCTACCCAACCGACAGGTAGACCTCAACTTTTCTTTCAGTACCAATAACCTGGTAAGAAGCCTGGGCTGGTGGAATGACACCATGCTGGTGGCAGGAGATTTTACCACCGTCAACGGAACCCCGCAGGCTTACTTTACGGCGATCAACCCCCAGTCCGGAACGACCATTCCGTTTGACCTGCAATTGAACGGGCGGGTAAAGGAGCTTATCGTGCAGGGCGATACCCTGATCCTCGCCGGGGACTTCACTGAAGTGCTGGGCCTCAAGCAGCGAGGCTTGGCGCGCATCCTGCTGCCGGACCTGCTCCCGATCAAGACGGCCTCCATCGCCAACGGCACCATCAATGATATCGACACGGCGGGCAACCGCCTCTTTGTGGGCGGTACCTTTACTGGCGAGGTCGGCACCTTCGCCGGTCGTTTGGGGCAATTATTCGATGGGAGTGCCGAAAGCGAAGCTGTCTTTCCGGCGGCCAATGGGGCAGTAGATGCAGTAAGCCCGGATGGGCAAGGGGGCTGGTATGTGGGCGGTAACTTTACCAGCATCGGCGGGGAGAACAAATCGCGCCTGGCCCACATTCTACCCAACAACAGCATCGACCCCAACTTCGGCTTTACCATCAATGGCCGGGTCTATGCCATCCTTACGTTCAACGATACCCTAATGATCGGGGGGACCTTCACCCAGGTCGACGGCCAGTCCCGGCAGCGTTTAGCCGCATTTTCGCTCAGCAACCCAGCCCTTCTCCCTTGGGCACCGGCAGCCAACAGCACCGTGCGGGCCTTGATGGCAGACGAGGAGTTCATCTATGTGGGAGGAAATTTTGCCACCATTGATGGAGATAACCAGCCCAAGCTCGCCGCTTTTCGCCGTAGCGATGGACAGCTCGTGCCTATCCCGGGACCCCCTACAGGGGAGATCAGGACCTTGGCCCAGACGGCAAATGGCCTGTTTGCCGGAGGGACCTTCAACGATGAGGTGGGCTATTTTACCGGAAACCTCGCGCTCTTTTCCGGTACCAATGCCTTACCTGCCCTGGACAAGTTTGATGTCAATGGCAACGTAAACGTAGTGAAGCCCGATGGCAATGGCGGCTGGTATGTGGGCGGCAATTTCTTCAATGTCGACAACAACAACGCCTTCCGTCGCCTGATCCACATTCTGCCCAACGGCCTGCTCGACTCCGCTTTTACTTTCAACTTCAACGGTGAGGTCAAAGACCTGGTCCGCTTCAACGACACCATGCTGGTGGTCGGCAACTTTACCCAGATCGATGGGATCGCTCGCGAGCGCATCGCCGCCATCAATGTCAGTACCTTCAGCTTGCTGCCGTTTGCGCTTGGTTGCAATGGTGCCATCGAAACCATCTATTCTTTCAATGATACGATATTATTTGGCGGAGCCTTTACGCAGGTTCAGGGGCAGACCCGTAACCGGCTGGCAGCCATGAAGATAAGCACCGGCACCTTAACTCCTTGGAACCCCGATGCCAACAGCACGGTACGGGTAATCCGGCCTTTTCAGGACAGCATTTTGGTGGGGGGCTTATTTTTCACTCTCGGCGGCAGTCCCCGGGGGCGACTGGCGATGGTGGACAAACAAACCGGCGCGGCTTCTCCTTGGAATCCCAACCTAAATAATTTTTCCAGTGCGCTGTGGGTGGAGGGCAACACCCTGTACGTAGGAGGAAATTTTACCCAGGCAGGCGGGACCCCACGCAGTCGGCTGGCCAGCTTCGACCTGGTCACCCAAACGCTAAATTCCTTCGATCCCGGGGCCGATGGCGAAGTGAAAACCATGGTGGTTTGGAATGATACCATGTTGATCGGGGGAGCTTTTGGCACCCTCGGCGGGCAGCCCCGCAATCGCCTGGGGGCGATCGACATGAACAACGGAAGCTTATTGGCCTTCAACCCCAGCCTGAACAGCACGGTGCTGGCCATCGGCAAGCAGGGGAACCAATTGGTGCTGGGCGGCCAATTTGACCTGGTAGGAGCCACCGACTCACGGCCGCGGCTTTTCAGCCTCGATAAGGCGACTTTTCAGCCTACCGATTGGAACCCCCAACCGAATAACAGCGTCTGGGCCTTGGCGGCGGGGTTCAACGATACCGTGTTCATTGGCGGAGCCTTTACCCAACTGGCAGGGCAGCCTTTCTCTCGCTTGGCGAAAGTGTCGGCCACCACCGGCATCGCGCAGCCAAGCTGGGCCCCTCAGCTGGATGGGGCGGTCAAAACCATTGGCAGCTTCAATGATACGGTGTTTGTCGGCGGGGACTTTGAGGGGCTGAATGGCCAAAGTTTTCCGAAGCTGACTGCCCTCCATGCCACCACAGGGCTCCCCTTTGCCTGGCGACCTGCCCCCGGTGATGAGGTGCTGGCGGTCAATAAGCAAGGCAACCAGCTGGTGATTGGCGGAGAATTCAACACCCTGGAGTCAGAGGTGCGCAACCGGGTGTTTGCCTTTGACCTGGATCAAGCGGCGCTGGCGGGTTTTTATCCGCAGCTGACCGGCGGAGGGGTTTTTGGGGGAGGGGTCAATGCCATTGAAGCCCGGGACAATGAGGTGTTTTTGGGCGGAAAATTTGACGCCGTGGACGGTGTAGCCCGACAAAACTTCGCCCATATCGACGCCACTACGGGAGCCTTGCTGCCCTTAGCACCCAACCCGGATGGAAAGGTGAACGCTATGTTGGCCTGGAATGATACCCTCTTGTGGGTGGGGGATTTCAACCAGCTGGGCGGACTGAGTCGTCCCTTGGCCGGGGCGGTGCAGGTGACTACCGGCGCGGTCACTGATTGGAACCCCCGGCCCAATGCTGCTCCAGACAAGCTGGCCCGCTTCAACGATACGGTATTTGTTATGGGTAACTTTGGCTATCTCGATTCGCGAAACCGGCAGCGGGCCTATGCCATCGACCTGCTGCAAGATAGCATCACCCGCTTCAATCCGTCGATCCCGGGCAACCTGACAGACATGTTGGCGGCGCCAGATGGGTCCAAAATATTCGTAGCCAATAATGGCGGGCCCCAGGACCTGACCCTGCTGGCCTTCGAGCCGGTGCTGGGCGATAGCGTGCCGGGTTTTACCCATTCTACCAACGATCAGATACGGGCCCTGGCCTATGACGAAGCGCGCAAGGTGCTCTACTTTGGCGGGGCCTTCACCCAGGTAGACGGGCAGCCGCGCAGCCGGGTGGCAGCCATCGACTCGCTGGGCAACTTGCTGCCTTTTTCGCTGACGATGGACGACTTGGTCTTTGACCTGGCTTTCAACGATACCATACTCTACATGGTGGGGCGCTTTACCACGGTCAATGGCCAGCCCCGTAACGGAACTGCGGCGGTCAACCTGGACGGACAGCTCCAGCCCTGGGCTCCACGGCCCGGCAATGGGCAGGCCCGCCGGGTCACAGCCAAACGGGACCGGGTATTTTTGGCGGGCTTATTTTCCTTGATGAATGATTCTTTGCGGCGACGCGTGGCCGCCGTGGACCCCATTCGAGGTGAATTGTATGACTGGGACCCAGAAGTACTCGGGGCGGTGAATACGGTGACCCCCTTTGCCGAAGGGGTCATGATCGGAGGCGAACTCAGCCAGACGGCCGGGACCTTGTCGCCGGGAATGACCTTTGTGGGCGAACGATCGGGGCGGCAACTGGCCAAGTTTCCGCTTGGCTATTCTTATATTAATGAATTCGAGCTCGTAGATAGTGTCCTGTTTGTGGCTACCGACACAGAATTGATTGATGACCGGATTCATCCATATTTGTCCCAAATTAGCTTCACCTTCAAGCCGGTCAACTCCCGCATTGAGTCGATGGAGCCTCGCTCAGGGGGCAATGCCGGGGACCTGACCCTCAGGTTTAAGGGAGGGGGGTTCACCGAAGGCACCCGGGTAGCGCTGGTATCCCCAGGACTTGCGCCTATCATTGGGATCGACTCCGCGACCCTTACCTACGGCGGGACTTACCTGGAGACCACGGTCAGCTTGCGCAACCAGCCCCCCGGCCCGCGCAACGTGGTTATCCGAATCCCGGGTGATACGACCTTTGTGCTGGAAAATGCCTTCACCGTAGAAGGCGGAGGCGAAGCAAAGCCCTACGCCAATACTTTCATGCCGCCCAACGTGCGGGTAGGGGTGCCTTTTTCTGTCTACGTCTTCTATGGCAACACAGGCAACGTAGACGCCCACGGCGTGCCGGTCTGGTTGGGGCTCTCCCAAAACATGGAGGTCATAGACGTTGGGGTCAATGAGCTGGTACTTATCGACACCACAGAAGCCTGGGTAGACAGCCTGCCGGCGTTTTTTGCCATCGACACCCTGCTCCGTCGGCCCTTCAACGGCAAGGTAAAGTCTTACATTTTCCCCAAAATCGGGGCTGGCGATGCGCGGATGCTCCGCCTGCGGGTGATGCTGGACTCAGCCGGCACCTACCGGGCGGTGGCTTGGGCCAATGAGGGCATGTTTGGCTCACCGCTCAAATACGTCACCGGCGAATGCCTGGCTTCCATTATCGAGTTGGCCATCGGCCTGACCCCCGCTGCAAGCTGCGTCTATGACTTGTTCAGCACGGCTACCTGCCCCATTTTCGAGACCTGGCTCAATCCAGATTACGGGACCAAGCAGGATGCAGCGGACTGGGCCTTTTCGGCTGCGGCCACGGTGGCGGGTTGCGCCGGCGATGCTGTGACCGGCTATATGGCCTCGATCATGCTTTTTATCCTGGAGCAGGCAGCTACGGGGAAAGCGGTCTACGAAGTGGCCGCCAATTGCTTCGAGCCTGAAGAAAAGGACCCCGATGAAGGGGAAGGAATCAATTCTTTTGATCCCAACGACAAAGTAGGTCCGCAGGGCCAAGGGGGCCTGCGCTGGCTGCGTAGCGACCGGGCCATGCCCTACATGATCCGCTTTGAAAATGATACCTCGGCCACGGCCCCGGCCCAGGTGGTGATCATCCGGGATACCTTGGACTTAAATGTGTATGACGGGAGCACGCTGAAGTTCAATTCGTTTGCCATCGGGGATAAATTCTTTGCTTTTCCGCTGGAAAGCAAGCGGGCCGAAACGGTAATAGACCTGCGGCCTGCGGTAGATGCCTTAGTGAGGGTGAAGGCCACATTCGACAGCCTGAGTGGGGAGATGACCTGGACCTTTGTGACCCTGGACCGGGTCAGCTTCGAGCCGACCACCGATCCTTTGGCGGGTTTTTTGCCGCCCAACACAGATGGCATCACCGGTACGGGCAACGTGACCTTTCTGGTCAATACCCACCCCACCGTTACCACCGGCACTCTCCTGGACAACCAGGCGGCGATTTACTTTGACCTGAACGAGCCCATCATTACCAATAAGTGGCGCAACATCGTGGACAATGACCCGCCGCTCAGCGCGGTGCTGCCTTTGCCAGATACGGTCAACACGACGGAATTTGAGGTGCGTTGGGCAGGTACGGATCAAGGGGCTGGAATACGCAAGTACCGGCTCTATGTGTCGGAAGATGGGGGAGGATTCCAAGCTGCCAGCCATTTCATCAGCGATACGGTGATTACCTATCGCGGCGAGCCGGGCGTGACCTATGCCTTCTACACCATCAGCCTCGACACGGCGCTAAACCAAGAGGCACCGCCTTTGCTGCCCGATGCCGTGACCCGGGTGTCGGAAAACGCCACGAGTCTGGACCTTGCCGTTTTGGTAGATGAGGTGAAGGTATTTCCCAATCCCAATCAGGGGCGCTTTACCGTCACCCTGCAGCTCAGCCGGGCGAGCACCTTCACCTACCGGATCGTGGACCTTGCGGGCCGGGTGGTACAGGAAGCCCGACATGAGTTGAGCGAGGGCCTGCATGACCTGCCTGTGGCCGTGGGAGCGGCCCGGGGCCTATATCTGCTCGAATATCAGCTAAACGGGAAGAGAGGGGTTGAGCGAATTGTGCTGCGTTAAGAGAATAAATCAACATGCAAAAGGCCGCCTGATACCAGGCGGCCTTTTGCATATTTTAGACTCAATAAAAATGGTAGGCTACTCTTCCCAGGAGGTAGAAAGGCTTTCTACGCCCTCCTCGTCAAAACTTTCTTCCTTGCGCTTACGAGGCTCCTCTTTCTTATCCTCGTAGGAGGAGTTATCATTGTCGTAATCGTATTCACGATTGCGGTCAAATTCTTCATAGTCATAGTCGGGCATCAGCTCGGTTTTGACATGGTCGACCGTTTTGTTCAGGGCGTTGAGGAACTTGTTGAAGTCTTCCTTGTAGAGGAAAATCTTGTGCTTGTCATACCCTCCGCCATTGAAGCGACGCTTACTTTCGGTGATGGTGATGTAATAATCGTTGGCACGGGTTGCCCTCACATCGAAAAAGTAGGTTCTTTTGCCCGCTCTGATTTTCTCAGAGTACACTTCGTCTCTCCCTTGCATAACTTTCGAGGTTAATTCCAGAATTAAGTTCTTTTTGTGATACAAAAATATAAATATTGCCCTACCCTGCAAACCTTTTTAAGGGGGGCACACATTTTTTAACAGCCCCGTATCATTGGGGTTTATCGCTCGTTGTTCTCCGGATCGAGAATAATGCCCGCTTCTTCGAGCTTTTTGCGCTCCCGCTCCCGCATTTCTTCGACCTGCTTGCGGTTGTATTGGTTGTTGAATTTGTCGGCCAGCTCTACATCGCGGTACCATTCGAAGTAGCCCCGCCGCTTATAGAAGTACAGCGCATCGTAGGAGCCATCCGGGCCCATGTTATAGACTTCTTCCAAGGGGGAGGTGCCATATTTTGGCGGGGCCAGATGGTCATAGACGATCATTTCCTTTTTCCCCAGGCCAAACCAGCCCTTCTTGACCTTGGCATAGTTGAGGGTAAAGGGAGCAAACTCTGAATACTGAAATACCGCCCGGTACTTGGGGATCATGTCAAAGTAGAAGACATCTGCCCCGAAAATGATGTGCTCTGGGTCCTCGGGATCAAAGGACATCACCTCCACCAGCTTGATGTTGCTGCGCTGATCGTTGCCATTCCAACCCAGCAGCACGTAAAAGTCCTGTTTGATTTCCTTGATGTTTTCGCCCGGCGGGGTATTGGCCCGGTCGAGAAACTTGAGGGTGTAGCTTTCCAGCTTACCCGAGCTGTTTTTGGGCGGATAGTATTGCGCCCCAAACCAGTTGTAGTTGTCCAGTACCATGTTTTCCACCCCGGCCGGAGCCTCCTGCATGTCCAGCAGGGGAATGACGAGGTAGTCGGTTTGCCCGTCATGCTCGTAGCGTCGCTGTACCAGCCCGAAGAAATAATGGTACTGCTTGCTGTAGTATTGGTTGTAATTCTTGTCGACGATGTGCCAGGTGAAAATGCGGAAGCTGTTGTCTTCTGCCTGGAGAATAGAGATAGTTTTGAGCGAATCGAACGGATAGCGATAGCTTTCAGGCCGCCGCAAGGTCTCGATCAGCAACGAGCTAAACTCCTTGTTTCGCTTGATTTTCGTCCCCAGCGAATCATCGTAAAGCACCTGATGGGCCAGGTCCTGCAACTCTTTTTCCACCGTTTCGAGCGAAGGTTGAGCCAACAACCACCATGGGGAAAAAAGCAGGAAGAACATACTTAAGCGAGAAAACAGCACAGGCATGGGATAAGAATTCCGGTTGCAGATAGAAAAACAGAGGGCAAGGTGGATAAACAGGAAGCAAGCCGCCCATTTTCGTACCTAACGTATCGCAAGTAAAACGTTGCACCGCGGGGTAAATATTGTCCCTCAGCTTTCCTGCGCCGCTCCCATTTTTTTCGTCGCTTGCTCAAGGTCCTCCCCCGCCGCCGCCTTGATCAGGTCGGCGGCTTTTTCGGCGATCATGATCACCGGGGCATTGGTGTTCCCGGAAATAACCTCAGGCATGATGGAGGCATCTACCACCCGCAGGCCTTGCAAGCCATGCACCCGCAGCTCAGCGTCGACCACGGCTTGGTCATCGAGGCCCATCTTACAGGTGCCCACCGGATGGTAGCAAGTCTCCACCCGGGCCCGGATGTGGGCCATGAGGTCTTCGTCCCGCTCGTGTTGCAGGGGAAAGCTGATGTGTACCTGGTAGCGGGCAAAAGCCTCATCCTGAAGGAGTTGAATGGCTTTTCGTACCCCTGCCAGCAAGGCCTTCCGGTCCCGCTCGTCACTGAGGTAGCGCGGGTCGATGCGGGGCGCGGCCAGGGGATCCGCTGACTTGAGGCCGACTTCCCCAACCGAATAAGGCCGGATCAGGGTAGGCAGAATGGTGTACCCATCGGTGTCATGGGGGTGGGTGGACGGATCGTGCAGCACCTCCCCATGGGCCGGGGAAAAATGCAGCTGCATATCCGGGCGGTCAAGGCCCGGCTGGGTGGCGTAGAAAGCATTGGCCTCCAAGGGGCTGGCCGTATAGGGCCCCTTCTTGAACAGCAGGTAACGCAGCAGGTTGACGTTGCCCTGGGCCGTGTTGAGGCTTACCTTTTCCCGGCAAAGCGAAGAGACTCCCACAATCAGGTGATCTTGCAAGTTTTGCCCTACGCCGGGCAGCACATGCTTGACACTGAGGCCCACCTTCCGCAGTTCGGCCTCTCTCCCGATGCCCGAGAGCATCAGCAACTGCGGCGAGCCAAAGGCCCCGGCGGCGAGAATCACCTCCCCCGCAGCGTAGGCGCGCAGGATTTTGCCTTTGCGCTGGTACTCGATGCCCTTCACGTTTGTGCCCTGCATGAGCACCCGCCGCGTGTGGGCCCCGGTGCGCACCACGAGGTTGGGGCGGGACAGCACGGGCTTAAGAAAGGCCCCGGCCGTGCTGTGGCGGCGGTTGTTTTTGATGGTGAATTGAAAATAGCCTGCTCCCTCCTGCCGGGCCCCGTTGAAATCGGGATTGAGGGGAATGCCTTGGGCCGCACAGGCGGCGATAAAGGCCTCGGAGAGGGGCGTGCGAAAGCGCTGGGCGTGGGTCACGTTAAGCGGGCCGCTTTGGCCGTGGTAGGCATCGGCGAATTGCTCATTGTGCTCCGAACGGCAAAAATAGGGCAGGACCGAGGCGTAGTCCCAGCCGGGGTTGCCCAGCTCAGCCCAGCGGTCGTAGTCGCGGCGGTGGCCGCGGATGTAGGCCATGCAATTGGTGCTGCTGCTGCCGCCAAGGGCCTTGCCCCGGGGCGTGTGAATCGCCCGCTGGTCCAGTTCGGCTTGCGGCTCCGTCGCGAAGGCCCAGTCGAATTTGCTGCGGTGCAAATGGCTGTAGGCGGCTGGAATGCTGATTTTGGGAGAATTGGCCGGGCCGCCAGCTTCAAGCAGCAATACCGAAACGGCGGGGTCTGCGGAGAGCCGGTGAGCGAGCACGCAGCCGGCCGAACCAGCCCCGACGATGATGTAGTCAAAATGCATGAGCGAAAGTAGTTAGAAGCGAGAGAAGTAGCACAGGTTGGGAGAAAAGTACTAGGCTTAAGTTTAAGATAAGCGGATATCTGATACAAAGCAATAGGGGTCCCCAGGGGGGCGGAGGGCCACTCATGTCGTGCAATTAAGGTGCTCTTAGCCGGAGGAGTAACCTGTGCCTCCGCGATCACGAATCCCGACGGTTCAAGGCACATAGGCGGCTTTTTATCGGCTTTTTTCTTGCTTTTGTTAGGATATTGGCCACTTGCCTACATACAATGGTTAGCCTAGCCTGCATCTTTTCAGGTCGAGACTCCCCCTACTAAATTTTACCCTACATCTCAATGCACGCATCTTTCCCCCGATTTATTTCTAAGCTATGGCTCTTGACTTGCCTGACAGTCATTGCAGTGCCTGGCGTTTTTGCCCAAACAGGGACCAGCTACCGAACGCTGGTTGATGCCTACCTGCAACGGCAAGCATCGGCCTTGGGTCTTGAAGCTGAAGACCTGGCTGGCTGGGAAGTCACCGATGAGGCCTCTTCCCAGCGGCCGGATGTGACCCATGTCTACATCCGGCAGACCTATCAGGGCATCCCGGTTTTCAATGGGGTAGCTAATTTTTTGGTAAAAAATGGGCAAGTGCTTCACATGGGCCAGCGGCTGCAAAAAGACCTGGCCGGTCGCGCCAATGCTACACAGCCCGGCCTTGGGGCCGAACAGGCCATTGCGGCAGCAGCTACGGCCTTAGGTTTGCCTGCTCCGGCGGCGGTACGCTTTCTCGAAGCTCGCAGCCCCCGTGAATATCGCTACAGCGGCGGCAACCTTTCCCGCTCGGACATCCCGGTCCAGCTCATGTACCTGCCCGGGCCCGAGGACGAATTGACCCTGGTCTGGGACCTTGCGCTGGAATTGACCGGCGGAGACCACTGGTGGAGTGTGCGCCTGGACGCCCAGACCGGTGCGCTGCTGGACAAGCAGGACTGGATCCAGCACTGTGCTTTTCCCGAGCATGCCTTCCGGGGACCGCACACCCATGCCCCCCATGAAGCTCCCCTGCCTGCGCCCATGTCCCCGGCTGGCATCCAAAGCGGCGAACAATACCGGGTGTTTTCTTCCGCCATCGAAAGCCCCAACCACGGCCCCCGCAGCCTGGAAGTCAGCCCGGCCGACTCCCTCGCCTCGCCATTCGGCTGGCACGATGTCGATGGGCTGGCCGGGGCCGATTTTACCATTACCCGCGGCAACAATGTCTACGCCAGCGAGGACCGCAATGACGACAATGTGCCCGGCTACAGTCCGGATGGCGGTGCCAGCCTCAACTTTGATTTTCCCCTCAACCTCAATCAAGCCGCTCCTGGCTACCAAGATGCCTCCATCGTCAACCTGTTTTACCTCAACAACATGATGCACGACATCTGGTACCAATATGGGTTTGATGAGGCGAGCGGCAATTTTCAGGAGAATAATTACGGTCGGGGCGGATTTGGCGGTGATTACGTCAACGCCGACGCCCAAGATGGCGGCGGAACGAACAATGCCAACTTTGGTACCCCCCCCGATGGGCAGAATCCGCGCATGCAGATGTTTCTCTGGACCAGCAACAGCGGCCTGACCCAACTGCTCACCGTGAACAGCCCCGGCAGCATTGCGGGCGCTTACACCGCTTCCGAAGCTACCTTTGGGCCGGGAGTAAGCGCCACGCCCCTCACCGCCGACGTGGTGCTAGTCGACGATGGGGTAAACCCCAACCCCAACGACGGTTGCGAAACCCTCATCAATGCCCAGAACCTCAGCGGCAAGCTTGCCCTCATCGACCGGGGCAGCTGCGCCTTCGTGCTGAAGGTGGAGGCCGCCCAAAATGCCGGAGCGGTGGGAGTCATCATCGCCAACAATGTGCCGGGGAACCCGATCACGATGGGCGGTACGTCCAACCTGATCACCATTCCTTCGGTCATGATCTCCTTGGCGGATGGACAGGCCTTGAAGGCTCGCTTGGCGGCGGGAGAGGTAGTCAATGCGACCTTGCAAAACCAAAGCGGAAACTTTGACCGCGATGGCAGCTTCGACAATGGGATCATTGCTCACGAATACACCCACGGCATCTCCAATCGGCTTACTGGGGGAGGAAGCAACGCTGGCTGCCTGTTCAATGCCGAGCAGATGGGCGAAGGTTGGAGCGATTGGTTTGGGCTGATGATCAGTTTCAATCCCACCGAGCGCAACCGTGGCATCGGCACCTTTGCCATTGACGAGCCGACTACGGGCATCGGCATCCGCAACGCCCCCTATTCTCCCGATTTCAACGTCAATCCCTTCACCTACGCCAATACCAACGACCAATTCAATGTCTCCCAGCCGCATGGGGTGGGCTTCGTTTGGTGTACCATGCTCTGGGATCTGACCCTGGAATTTGTCGATGCCTACGGCTACGACCCAGATCTGATCAACGGCACGGGCGGCAACAACATGATGATGTCCCTGGTGACCGAAGGATTGAAAATACAACCCTGCAACCCTGGTTTTGTGGACGGGCGCGATGCCATCCTGGTGGCGGATCAGCTGTTGTTTGGCGGGGCCAACCAGTGCCTGATCTGGGAAGTGTTTGCCCGGCGGGGGTTGGGGGCGAGTGCCCAGCAGGGAAACATTGACAGCCGGACCGATCAGGTCGAGGCGTTTGACCTGCCGGTCCTTTGCCAGACGCCGGTCACCCCCCCTGCTGCGGCCTTTAACCTCGAAGCGGGGGCGGGTTGTGGCAACAAATTTTTCTTCACCGACCAGTCGACCGATGTGCCGCAGCAGTGGTTTTGGGACTTCGGCGATGGTACGGTCGATTCTACCCAAAGCCCCGAACATACCTACACCAGCAGTGGCACCTATGCGGTGACCTTGGTGGTGAGCAATAGCCTGGGCAATGACACTTCGGTTCAAATCGTCACGGTAAACTTGCCCGCTGGGCCGGTCATTACCGTGGGGGACGTTTGCGTGGGAGAAGCCGCTTTGCTGGTGGCCAATCAGCCGGGCAATTATTGGTGGTATGACAATGGGGGTAACCTCCTGGCAGTGAACCAGGTGTTCCAAACCGCTCCGCTTAGCGCTGATACCAGTATTTTTGTGTCAGAAGTGATTCCTGGCCAGGCATTTTCTGCCGGGCCGGTCAATGGCAACATCGGTCCCGGCGGCTACCACAACACGGGCTTTACCGGCACCCTAAACTTCACCGCCCAAGATGCCTTTACCCTGGTTTCGGTTTGGGTGGATGCGGGTTCACCCGGCACCCGGACCATTTTCCTGTGGCAAGGCATTGATGGCAATGGGGCCGTGGTCGACCAGGTCACGGTCAACCTTCCGGCCGGGCCGCAGCGGGTCACCCTCAACCTCGACGTGCCGGGCCCAGGCACTTACAGTGTGGGCGGAACCAGCATTGACCTCTACCGCAACAGCAGTGGGGTGAGCTATCCTTACGTGGTGCCGGGCCTGCTGAGCATCAACAGCTCCTCGGCTACCACCGGGCCGCAAAGTTTTTATTACTACCTCTACGACTGGGAAGTGCGCGGCCCGGAATGTACCAGCGAACGGGTTGAAGTGCCCATTGCGGTAGCCGAAGCCAGCTTTGACCTGGCCCAGACCGTAGCCAATGCCCCCGAGGTGAGCTTCACCGACCAATCAGCCGGGGCCAGCAGCTGGCTCTGGGACTTTGGTGACGGCAACAGCTCGACCCAACAAAACCCGGTACATACCTACGCCAACTCAGGCACCTTCGTGGTGACCCTGACGGTCAACGGCAGCTGCACGGCCACCGACACCCTCGATGCTTGGCTGGTGGGCCTGGAAGCCCTGGCCCCTGGCCTGGAGGTTTCCCTCAGCCCTAATCCGGCGAGTAGCTTCGCTACTTTGCAGCTCAGCCAAGGCTTGCCC
>CAZIVQ010000013.1:0-7183 GCA_964542415.1 uncultured Bacteroidia bacterium
TCTGTAGATTCTGTCCCATTCTGTCCCTCGTCCGCTTTATTTAAGCCACCCCACTGGAAGATACAGATAAATTAGTAATTTTAGTCCTGTGAATGACCGCTGGGAATTCCTCTGCCCTCTTTTTACCAAGCCTTACTGGAGATGGCTAGGCCTCTGCTTGCTTTTCGGGCCGCTCCGGCTTGGCGCCCAAATAGAACATCCCTTCATCCAGCAAATCCCCGCCCAGGTATACCAGCAGGCCAGTCCCAACCTCAGCCCCCAAATCTGGCAATACCACCAGGACCGCCGCGGGATCCTTTTTGCGGCCAACACCACCGGGGTACTGAGCTATGACAACCGCCAATGGCGCCTGGTGGCTGGCACCGAGGGCCGCCGCTTCCAATTTGTCCAGGCCCCTGAAGGCCCCTTGTACCTCAGCCATGAGCAGGGCATCGGGAAGCTGGTCCCAGACAGCCTGGGACAGCTGCGCTTCCAGTCGTTGACCCCGCGCCTGCCCGACAGCGTGCAGCAGGCCCTATCTCTGTTTCTCACCCAGGCGACCCGGCATGGGGTGTACTTTCTTTCTGACCGTTTTGTGATCCGGCACCGCCCCGGACAGCCCGCCTTCGACATTTTTCCCAGCCCCGACACCATCCTCGACGCCTTCGTCAGCCCGGACCAAGCCCACCTTTTTTTGGTCTGCCAGCGCGGGCTGTACCGCATCGACGAGGAACAGGGGAAATGGGTCAGCCGGGAAAATTTTTCCGTCCTGGGCGAGCAGATCCGCAGCAGTTTGCCCCTGAAGAACTTTGACGCTGACAACCCGGGCTTTTTGCTTTGCCTGAAAGAAGGCGGCCTCGCGACTTTTGCGGAAGGGCAGCTCACCTATGCCCCCATGCCGGTGATGGAGCAATACCCCGCCCTCACCATCTGGCGCGGGCTTCGCCTCGACGACAGCCTCATCTGCCTGGCTACACACACCCAGGGGCTGCTCATTATTGACGAAGCCGGTACCCTGATGCAGGAGGTGCCGCCTGGACAGGGCTTGCCCACCGGCCCGGTCTACGCCTTGTTTCAAGACCGGGAGCGCGGGCTTTGGGCTTCGAGCGAGACGGGCATCAGCCGGGTGAGTTATCCCGTCGATCTCAAGGTATTCGGGACACCCCACGGCCTCGGGGGCTTGGTTACCTCCCTCGCCACGTACCAAGGACAACTCTATGCCAGCACCCTGCGCGGCCTGTTCCGGGCTTCGCTCCTCGACCTGACCACCGGGCAAGCCCGTTTCAACCTGGTAGCGCCCGAGCAGCTCCAGGAGATCTGGGACCTCAAACCCCTGGGTGACGACCTGCTCATCGCAGCCTCTTCGGGGACTTATCTCTACGACGGGAACCGCCTGCGCGCCCTTTCCAGCGAGCTCAGCATGGCCCTCGAGCCCTCGGCCTATGACCCGGACCGGGTCTACGTGGGCCTTTACGAGGGCCTAGCCTGGCTGGAGCGAACCGGGGGCCGCTGGCGCTGGGGAGGGCAGGTGCCTGGCTTTACCCAGCGGGTGCAGCACCTCGCCGAAGCGGGTCCCGGACAAGTGTGGGCCAGCTACAAAACCCTCTCCCTGGTCGATTTTCGCCCAGATACGCCGGTGGTCACCCTCCTCGACCACCAGCAAGGCGTGAGCAGCGAGCTAGGGACCATCGAAGCCCAGCCCTGGAACGGCCAGCCTGTCTTCGGGACCCGCAAAGGGGTTTGGCAATACGACAGCAGCCAGCAACAGCTGCTGCCCCATCCGGCTTTCCAGGCTCTCAGCAGCTCCCCGGCTTCTCAAGAAATGTACCGCCTCCGCTTTGCTGAAGACGGAAGCCTGTGGTACTATCAAGGCAAACGCATCAAAAAAGCCCGGCTCGACCTGGAGGGTCACTTCCAGCCCATGGTTCTGCCCCTGGCCCAGTTTGCCACCGATGCCTGGAGCCTTTTTCCTCAAGCCGATGGCCCGCTATGGATCGGCGCTTCCAACCGGCTCTACGCTTATCAGCCTCCGGTGCAGCCCGGGCCTACGGTGCCTTTTCAGGCCTTGATCCGGCGGGTCAGCCTACAAAACGACTCGCTGGTTTTTGCCGGGACCTACGCCGATAGCAGCGGTAGCTTGCTGAACCATCAACCCGTCAGCTGGTGGCAAACGTACCGGCATGGGCAAAGTGACATTACCTTTGCCTATGCCGCCACCAGCTTCAACCATATCAGCCCCCTGGAATTCAGCCATCAATTGCTGGGGTATGACCAAAGCTGGTCGCCTTGGGAACAAACCGTGGAGCGAGAAAAATATACCAGCCTGCGGGAAGGCACCTATACCTTTCAGGTGCAAGCCCGTGACCCTTTTGGCCGCATCAGCCAGCCCGCAAGTTTTACCTTCATCATTCTGCCCCCTTGGTACCGGACCTGGTGGGCCTACCTGATGTATGCGGCCCTGCTCAGCCTGCTGGTGGCCGGCCTGGTACAGCTGCGTACCCGCGTCCATCGCCGTTCCCTCGCGGCCAAAGAGCGGGAACTGGCTCTGGAGCGAAGCACCTCAGAGCGCCTGCGCCACATCGACCAGCTCAAGGACCAGTTTCTGGCCAATACCTCCCACGAACTGCGCACCCCCCTCAATGGCATCATCGGGCTGGCAGAATCCATGCAGGACCAAAGCCAGGATGCGCAGCAGGAGGATCAGTTTGCCATGATCATCGCCTCGGGTCGCCGCCTCAGCAGCCTGGTCAATGACATCCTTGATTTTTCTAAGCTGCGGCACCAGGAGATCGAACTGCGGCTCAAACCGGTGGACCTGCACAGCTTGGTGCAGGTGGTGCTGCAAATCAACCAGCCCCTGGTGGGGGAAAAAACCCTCCTTTTGGAAAACCGGGTGCCCGAAGACCTGCCCCCGGCCCTGGCCGACGAGGACCGCTTGCAGCAGATCCTGTTCAACCTGATCGGCAATGCCATCAAATTTACCGACCGGGGTTTGGTAACCGTCGGAGCCGCAGTACAAAAGCAAGGGGAGTTGCAGTTGTGGGTGCAGGACACGGGCATCGGGATTCCCGCCGAGCAGCAGGCCCGGATTTTCGAGGCGTTTGAGCAGGGCGACGGTTCGATCAGCCGCAGCTACGTCGGCACTGGCCTGGGCTTGAGCATTTCGCAGAAGCTGGTAGAGCTGCACCAGGGGCGCCTATGGTTGGAATCGGAGCCGGGCGAAGGGTCGACCTTCACCCTGAGCTTGCCTTTGGGAAGCGAGGCGGCCTTGCCTCCAAGTGGCCCTTCCCTGGCCCGGGAAAGGAGTGTTCCTTTGTCGCCTTCGCAGGTGCAGGAAACCCTTCTCCCTGCATCCCTTCCCGCAGCGAAGGCCGCAAACGCCCCCTATGACCAGACCCCGCATTTGCTCATTGTCGACGACGAGCCCATCAACCATCAGGTGCTAGCCAATCACCTCAAGCCGTTGGGCTACCAGCTCACGGTGGCCATGAATGGAGCAGAAGCCCTGGCGGCCATTGAAAGGGGTACCCGCTTCGACCTGGTCCTACTGGACGTGATGATGCCGCGCATGTCGGGCTATGAGGTCTGCGAAAAAATCCGCGAGCGCTACCTGCCTTCCGAATTGCCCATCATCATGGTCACGGCCAAAAACCAGGTCGCCGACCTGGTCGAGGGCCTCAACCTCGGTGCCAACGATTACCTGGCCAAGCCGTTTTCCCGGCAGGAATTTCTCGCCCGCCTCGGCACCCACCTCGACCTGCACCGCATCCAGCAAGTGACCAACCGCTTTGTGCCTACCGCTTTTTTGCGGGCGCTGGACAAAAAAAGCCTGACCGATGTGCGGCTGGGCGACTTCCGCTTGCAGACCCTCAGT
The DNA here is from genome assembly GCA_964542415.1 of uncultured Bacteroidia bacterium. Lineage (GTDB taxonomy): Bacteria > Bacteroidota > Bacteroidia > J057 > J057 > CAZIVQ01. The sequence continues at coordinate 3,854 of CAZIVQ010000013.1, forward strand.
GTCCTCTTTTCTGACATCCGCAACTACACCGGCCTGGCCGAGCAGATGAGCCCCGAAGATACCTTTCGCTTCGTGTCGGCCTACACCGGTCGCATGGGGCCCATCATTCAGGCGCATCAAGGCTTTGTCAACCAATACCTCGGGGATGGTATCATGGCCCTTTTTCCTCATAACAGCCGGGATGCCATCCAAGCTGGGATCGACATGCAGCAGAAGCTTTATGCCTACAACCAAGCGCGTCAGGCAGCCGGCCGCGCACCGCTGCGGGTGGGGATAGGCCTGCATACCGGCCCGCTGATCATGGGCATCATCGGGGATGCCGACCGCAGCGAGCCAGCCATCATCTCCGATGTGGTCAATACCGCGGCCCGGCTAGAAGGGCTCACCAAGCAATTTGGCGCTTCGCTGCTGATCAGCGAGGAGACCCGGGCCAGCCTGGGTGATCCGGCTGCTTTTCACCTGCGCTACCTTGGCCAGGTAAGCGTCAAGGGGCGGCAGCGGCCGGTGGGGGTGTATGAGTGCATAGACGCCGATCCGCCAGCGCTCTTGCAAGCCAAATTGGCCACCCAAGACGCGTTTGACGCGGCCATGGCGGCGTACCTGCAAGCCGATTACGGCCACGCTGCAGACCAGTTGACGTCGATCGTGCAGGCGCATCCTGCGGACGAAGTTGCCGCTCATTTTTTGGACCTGGCCCAATTAGCTAGCCGGTAATCACAGGATAGCTCTAGAGATTTTTTGTGGTACTTTTCTTTTTCTACCAGAAAAAAATACCTCAAAAAATCAGAACCCATGCACCTTATTCACCTTTGGCTTCGAGGGGCCTGCTTGCCCCTCTTCCTATGCTGCTGCTCGCTGGCCTACCCTCAGCCTGATGTCACCAACGATCAACTGCTTAAGCTTTATGCGGGGCTCCGCGTGGCCGATGTCTGCGATGGCATGGACATGGTCGGCCTGACCAATGTGGGCATGATGGACCCCAAGATCGCGCCTTTATGGAAAGACATCGACAGCTTTTCGCATCAGCTGGTGGGTATTGCCTTCACGGTGCGCTACGTGCCTTCGCAGCGACCGATGCATCCCGGGACCCTGGACCGCGAAGCCTACAAAAAATGGCGGGATGAATGGTACACCAACCTTTCGGGGGAACCCTTCATCCAAGAAATAGAGCCGGGCCATGTGATCATGATCGACAATGCCGACGATGGCGATGCCGGCACCGTCGGCTCCAACAACAGCATGCTCTGGACCCGACAAGGAGCCGTGGGCGTCATTGCTGCCGGAGGCATCCGCGACACCGATGAGATCATCAAGCAGGGCATCCCGGTCTACATGGACTACTTCAAGCGGGGGCGGGGCATTCGCCCGGGCCGCAACGAACTGGCGTCCTACAATGAGCCTATCGTGATCGGGGGGGCATATATCCGGCCCGGCGATGTAATCGTAGCCGATGGCGACGGGGTGGTCGTGGTGCCCCGCGAAAAAGCGGTAGAGGTGGCCGATGCGGCCCGCGAAGAGAAAAACATCGACATGGCGGCGAGGCGGCGGCTGTACAAGGAGTTGGGGATTCCGCTGGACTTTACGGTGGATGAGGGGCAGGAGTAAGAAAAAAAACAGGGGACCTTGGAGCCAAGGTCCCCTGTTAGCGTTTGCGCCTTTCCCCTACTCATACGCCTCAATCTCATCGGTCAGCCGCCCGGCGGCGATGTCTTCTTCGATGGGATCCTGGTACTGCGTCTGTAACTCCTTGAGGCGCTGGTGCAACTACTCGCGCACCTCGGCATAGGCAGGATCGTCGTAAACGCTGTTCAGCTCTTTGGGGTCTTTTTCCAGGTCATACAGCTCCCATTCGTCGATGTCGTAGTAGAAGTGAATGAGCTTGTAGCGGTCGGTGCGCACGCCATAGTGCCGCTTCACCATGTGGACGGCCGGGTATTCGTAATAATGGTAATAGAGCGCGTCGCGCCATGCGACTTTTTCGCCCTGAAAAAGTGGCAACAGGCTCTGTCCCTGCATGTAGTCCGGTGGGGTTACGCCAGCCGCAGAAAGGATGGTCTGGGCAAAATCGAGGTTTTGCACCAGGTCGTCGTTGGTGCTGCCGGGTTGGATCACCCCCGGCCATTTGGCGATGAGGGGGGTGCGGAAGGACTCGTTGTACATGAAGCGCTTGTCAAACCAGCCGTGCTCGCCCAGGTAAAAGCCCTGGTCGGAGGTGTAGATGATCAGGGTATTCTCATCCAGGCCTTTCTCCTCCAGGTAATCCAGCAGGCGGCCGATGTTATCATCTACCGACTGGATGCAGCCGAGGTAATCCTCCATATAGCGTTGGTATTTCCACTGCAGCAGGGCCGAGTCGGACATGGGCCAGCGGCTTTTGAAGTCTTCCATGATGGGATCATAGACGGCATTCCAAGCTTCGCGCTGCTCGGGGGTCATACGCTCCATGGCGTGGCGGTAAGCCCGGGGATGCCAGCCGCTTTCTTCGATCCCCATTGTTTCCAGCATCTCCGGCGAGACCTTCATGTCGTGGGTGTAGGTCATGTCGGCCAAGATACCCAGTTCCTGTTCCTTGGCCGCCCGGCCCCGGCCGGTGTAGTCATCATCCAGGGTTTCGGGGCGGGAAAAATCGGTCCCCACCAGGTCTCCCAGGTGATCAGGGCCTGGCATCCACTCGCGGTGAGGGGCCTTGTGCTGGTAAATCAGGAGAAAGGGCGAGGCGGTATCGCGCCCGGTCTCCAGCCAGCTGATGGCCTCATCGGTGATGATGTCGGTGACGTAGCCCGTGTCCTGCGTCCGGCCGTTTTGGGTGCGCCATTCGGGGTTGTAATACTGCCCTTGGCCTGGGAGAATTTTCCAATAGTCGAAGCCCCGGGGCTCAGACTTGAGGTGCCATTTGCCGATCATGGCCGTCTGGTAGCCCGAAGAATCTTTGAGAATCTGCGGGTAGATGGTTTTGCTGCTGTCAAAATGCAGGCGGTTGTCCAGCACCCCGTTCAGGTGGCTGTGGGTGCCGGTGAGAATGACCGCCCGGCTCGGGGCACAGATGGAGTTAGAAACGAAAGCGCGGTCAAAGCGCATGCCTTCCTTGGCCAGCCGGTCGATGTGGGGGGTTTGGATGCGGTCCGAACCATAGGCCGAGATCGCCTGGTAGGCGTGATCATCGGTCATGATGAAAATGATGTTCGGATTTTTGGGCAGCGTTTTCTCTGCCACAGGCTGGGTGCAGGCGATGAATAGCGTTGCGGAGAGGAAAAAAATAAGGTTGCGTAGCATAGAGAAGGGGGGATAAGCGGTGGGCGATGGAAGACAAGCGACTGGGCGATTTGCGAC
>CAZIVQ010000013.1:7283-10989 GCA_964542415.1 uncultured Bacteroidia bacterium
GCGACTGGGCGATTTGCGACAAGCGATGGAACGACCTGAGACCGCAAGGTCCAACCTGCCCTGGTTTACCGGGGCATCTGCGATCCGCGAACTTCTACGCCCTGCTTGGCAAAAACCTTTGCGTCCTCCCGGTTTCTCGTCGGCTTACCAGCATCTTCGACCGGGGTCTGAGATCTGCGGTAAAAATGAGAAATGAAACCGGAACAGATTCCTCCACTGCTTCAAAAATAGGCAAAAAAGCGGTAGGGCCTTCCCCGCTTCAGGAAAGCGGCGGACAGTCACCACAAAAGCTATTGCGGCAGCCCGATTTCCCGGCTTTTCCCCTGGCTGTCGTAGATCAGCACCCGTTCGGTAGCGGTTGGTAAGGGCAGGTAGCGGCCGGTTTGGGACCAGTAGCCTTCGCCACGATAAAACTCGCGGATCAGTCGCCTCCCTCCAGGCAGGAAGATTTCTGCCCGGCTGTCCCGGGGCTGCAAAGGGACGAGGCGGCCCGGCAACCGGTAGGTAAACAACGGCCCACGGTTGGTCGCGGCGACCAGCAGCTGCTCGCCACTGGCCAGGCGCAGGCGGGTGAGCGACTGGGCGTCGCCCCGGGTGGCCAACCCACTCTCCGGGGCCGATAGCGGGGTAAACCCGCCCTGCCCATCGCCTTGTAGCACCAAGCCTTGCAAGGCGTCGTACTGCCCGGCATGGGTCTCGGTCGCATAAGAATTGCCCACCAGCACCAGGTCGAGGTGGCTGTCGCCATCCACGTCTATCGGCAGCATCCCAAAGACCGGGGCTACCTGCGCCAGGGCCGGTAGCGGCCGCCGGGCAAATTGTCCATGGCCCAAATTCTCGAAATAGCTGCTTTCCCCACAAGCATTCTCCAATACCAACGCCCCCTCCCGCTCTGCCGGTTTCAGTACCTGGTCCATCTGGGCCTCGCCGTAGGCCGCATAGCTGGGAAAACGTCGCTGCATGGCCTTAAGCTGAAGGCTGAGGTTGTTGCGGTAATGCGCAGGCACGGACTGGTCATTGAGGTAGAAACTCATAACCGGATCAATGCGGCCATTCTCGTCAAAATCTTTGGCGTACACACGCAGCGGCTGCTCAGGCGAAGCCTGGTAACGGGTGTTCAGGCCGAGGTTGCCAGCCACGAGGTCGAGGTCGCCGTCTTCGTCAAAGTCGGCGGCGATGAGGCTGTTCCACCAGCCGCTGGCCCCGGCAAAGGCCGCTACTTCCTGCCGGACCAGTTTTCCCTGCTGGTTTTGAAATAGCGTAGGGGCCATCCATTCTCCCACCAGCATGAGGTCGCGCCAGCCATCCTGGTCGAGGTCGGTCCAGAGGGCCTGGGTCACGCGGCCCACTGCGGCCAAGCCGGGGGCCACGCTTTCGGTCACGTCGACGAAGCGGCCCCCTTCATTGCGCAGCAAGTAGCTGCGACCCGGATACGGATACTGCTGCGGAGCCAGCCGCCCGGCCACAAAGAGGTCGAGGTCGCCGTCCTGGTCGTAGTCAGCGGCGATCACACAGCCGCCGCTGCCGTTGACCGCTGGCAAGGCCGCTTCATCCAGGATCAACTTCCCGCCTTCGTTGCGGTAGAAGCGGTCTTGGTAAAAAGCGCTTTCCCCCTTTACCTCATTGCCCCCGCTGACCACGTAGAGGTCCAGGTCGCCATCGCCATCGGCATCAAACCAAAGGCCCCCCATGTCTTCTCTGTCTGCCTCTGCCGGATAAGGCGCGGTCTCCACGAAGCTGCCATCGGTTTGCTGGAGGAAGAGGCTGGCCGCCACGTTGCGGGCCCCACCGATCCAGAGGTCTTCCAGGCCGTTGCCGTCGGCATCGCCTACCGCCATGGCAGGCCCGCACTGGGAGAGCTTGTGCGGCAGCAGGGCTTCGACTTCGAAGTCGTTGTAGGGGTTTTCGGTATGGACAAATTGAGAAAGGGCCGGGTCTTGATGCGCCTCCAGCAATGGCTTAGGCGGAGGTGAAGGCGCGGGGGCAGGTCCCTGTGCGTCTTTATGCGAAAGGCGCAGCACCTGATCGGCTTGCAGGCCGGTCAGCAGTTGCGATTGACCATCGGGCCAGGTGATGCGCAGCGAGTCGATCTCAGGCGCTTTTCCCAAGCCAAAATGGATCACCGGCGACACGCTCGATTTGTAGCCGCGGTAGAGGCTGTGCTCGTGGTATTGGGTGAGGGCGCGCCTGCTGGAATCCCGGAAGTGCAGGTAGAGCTTAGCGCCCAGGCCTTGAAGGTTGCCTTCAGGGCCCTCTAGGCGAGCCTGGAGGTAATGGGCCTGCACCGGCTGACCAGCTTCGAGGGTGTGGTTTTCGAAGACGTAGGCTGCCTGGTTCAGGTTGTTGACCACCCAGTCGAGGTCGCCGTCTTGGTCAAAATCAGCGTAGGCCACCCCGTGCGAAACGGAAGGCTCGTCGAAGCCCCATTGGGCCGAGACATCTTCAAAACGGAGGGTGCCAGTGTTGCGGTAGAGAAAATTGTGCTTGATGACCGGCTCTAGCTTCGCCACCGCTTCGTATAGGCGTTTTTGGACCACTTCATGGGTACCAAACTTGGCCGATTGGTCGCTGTATTCGATGTAGTCCATGTCGGTCACATCGCGAAAGTAGCCGTTGGTGATGAGGATGTCGCGCCAGCCGTCGTTGTCGATGTCAACCATGACCGGCGACCAGCTCCAGTCGGTCTGGAAGACCCCGGCCATTTGCCCGATTTCCCCAAACCGCTGGTTGCCGTAGTTGAGCTGGAGGACATTGCGCACAAACTGGGGTTGATACCCTCGACCTAGTCCCAGGTAATGCTTGTTGTGGTTGGGATTGGAGAACATGGACTTCTGCCGGGCATTGTCATCGGGCAGCATGTCCAGCACCATGATTTCGTTTTGGCCATCGTGGTTGAGGTCAGCGATGTCGATGCCCATGGAATTGTAGCTGTTGTGGGCAAAATATTTGCCGATCTGATCGACGAAGGTCCCATCTCCCTGGTTGAGGTAGAGGTTGTCATTGCTGATGAAGTCATTGGCCACGTAGACGTCGGGCCAGCCGTCTTGGTTGAGGTCGGTGATGGCCACGCCCAAACCCCAGCCTTCGGTGCGGATGCCCGCTTCAGGGCCCACATTGGTGAACGTCCCGTCCCCGTTGTTGCGGTACAGGCGGTCGGTGCTGGGATGGTTACCACTGCGGTCGATGGGCATGGGTGAATTTCGGTCGGCGTAGCCCGCGGAGTTGGTCAGTAGGAACATATCGAGGTCGCCGTCCTTGTCGTAGTCGAAAAAAGCCGCTTGGGTGCTATAGCCCGTGTCATCCAGGCCATATTTCCGGGCTTGGTCTACAAAAACCGGCACGCCATCCTCGCCCACCCCCTGGTTGACGAAGAGGTAATTGGCACTGCCCGAGTCTGCATCGGGATGGATGGTGCAGACGTAGAGGTCGGGCCATTCGTCCTGGTTGAGGTCGATCACGGCCACGCCCGTACACCAGCGGGAGGTGGTCAATCCGGCCGCTTCGGTCACCGCCTCGAAGCGAAAGTCCCCTTGGTTCAGGTACAGCTCGCTGGAGACCATGTTTCCCGCAAAAAATACGTCCTCCCGGCCATCCCGGTCAAAATCGGCCACGCCGACCCCCGCCCCGTTGTAGAGGTAGAGGTGGGAGAGAACGTTGAAGGAATCAGATCGGAAGAGCGTCGTGTAGGGAAAGAGTGTAGATCTCG
>CAZIVQ010000013.1:10999-14905 GCA_964542415.1 uncultured Bacteroidia bacterium
GGTTGCTGAAGTCGATGCCGGTACGGGAAGCAGGCAATTGTTCCAGCTTGGGCGGCGAAGTCTGACAGGCCATTCCTGTCAGCACCCAGACACTGAGCAGAAAAAGTAGGAAGCGAGAAGCTTGCATAAAGTCCTTGTTAGCTTTGGCAGTAGTCTTTTATAAAGACGACGAATAGGGAAATCTACCCTAAGCAAGTTGCCCATAGAATCCGGAACAGGCAATTTACAGTTTTCAGTTTTCAGGGAACAGTTTACCTCTTCCGGCGCTAATCTATGATTAAGGCCGATTAAAGCCGAATTTGTCATTCCTCCGGTTAGTAAGGCGCAAAGAATAACTTCCCATTTTTTCTCACGCAAAGGCGCTAAGTAAAAATTTGATAAACAGAGGGTTGTATTTCTTTGCCTAAAATGGAGAAAGGGAGGTTATTTTTCGATTGTTACTTAGTACGCGCCATTGGGAAATTGGCGCGGGAGCAGGGTTTTGACCGCCCTGCCAGCGGGGGAGATGGCAGAAAAACCTCGTAGGTTCGCCGGCCATCTGCCGGCGCAAACCTACGAGGTTGGGGGGGCTTATCGGATCAACGTCAGGGAGCCTGAGCGGCTGCGCTGCTGCCAGCCATTGCCTGCCCAGCATTGGTATTCCAGGCTGTAGTAGTAGACGCCTTCGCTGGCGGGGCGGCCCGCGAAAGTGCCTTCCCAGAAGGCTTCGGGTTCGCTTTGTTCATAACACAGGCGGCCATAGCGATCCCGGATTTGTAGCTGAAGGAAACGCGCCCCAGGCTGCATCTGGAAGCGGAAGTCGTCGTAGAAGGTGTCGTCGTTGGGGGTGAAGACGTTGGGGATGAAGGTTTCGCAGCCGCAGTTGAGGGTGTTGACGGCGAATTGGAGGATATCGAGATAACAGCCGGTTTCAATCTGTACGGTATACAGCCCCTGCTCTCGGATGACCTGGGTAGAATCCGTAGAGCCATCGCTCCAGAGAAAGGTCGCATTGGGTACCTTGATGGCAATGAGCCATTCGCTGCCCCGGCAGATGATCGTGTCAGTTTGGGGAGGGAACTGGGGGAAAGCCTGAATTTGGACCCGGAAGCTGTCGACCCGGGCGCAATCGGGGATTTCCGAGGTCAATACGTAAAGGCCCGGCTCCCTAAGGCTTCGCCTTGGCGCGATTGCTTTGTCTTGCCAGCGCCAATTCACCCCTTCATCCAACACTGCCAAGGTTACGGCTTGGTTGGGGCACAAGGTGGTGTCCCCCGTCAGGGAGAGGTTGACCGGCAAGGCAGGCAAAATCTCCACCGAATCGGTGATGGGGCAGCGATTTACCGTGGCTTCTACGGTGTACCATCCAGGCTGGTCAATTTGCCGGGAAAAATCCGTGCTTCCGTCCGACCAGGTCCATTTATCCACCTCAGCCGCCGATAGGCTACTACCCAGGGTTAAGCTACCTCCTTCACAAAGCGACAAGTCCGTCCAGGCAATCAAACTATCCGGCAGCCGACTGGCGCAGGGCTCGACTTCTACCTGGTCGATATAGGCATATACAGTCGGCTCAAGGTCAGGGTCAGTGCTCTCCCGAATCAACCGGAGGTCGCTATCCGGAAAAAAATTCCCAATGACCAAGGCATCTTCTCCCCCTTCGGCTTCATAGATCCCCCAGATCTGCTCCCAGCCGACTTTGTTTCGCAGACCATACCCCTCCGCATTGGCAATGGCAGGAGTACGTGCGATTACATCTCCGCCTCTGATGGTCCCCTGTCCAAAAGCCAACCCCAGCTTGTCTACGCTATAGGCTGATATTTCGCCGATGCTCACCCAAAAACTAACATAGTACTTTTCCCCGGCTCGCATGCTATCCAGCAAGCGGGTGGTGAGGTACTCGCGGTAGGTTTCGGGGTTTTCTAACGCATTAGAGTCCAGCCAAAGCCGGATACCCGCATAGCCGTCGCCGACTTTGGGCTCTTGAGTGCCCCATTGGTTGTCTGGCACCCCGGCAAATCCACCTTGGCCACAGCGGTGGCAAAAGTCGGTGGTACGGCCATTGGGGGATTCCCAGGTAGGCGCCATGTAAATCTGCCCCTTGTTGTAAGGGCAACTATCCCACTGGGTAAAGTTAGGGTTGGGGACCAAGTTCTGGGCCCACAAAGCCTGCCCGGTCATAAGCCACATGCAGCATAGTAGAAGTCGGTGCATAGCAGAAAATTAGGGAGCCGGATGGTGGTGGTGCCCCTCATGGGCCCCTGCCTTGCCTAAGGGAAGCGCTTCTAAGGGCATTGGCCTGGGTTCCTGCCCTTCAACTATCCGGTAAAACTGACCCAACGGCACATCTGTTACAACCTGCGTCGGTCCTGCCGCCCACTCGATGGTCAGCTTGCGTAAGGCGATCGCCTCTCCCAGGCCGATCTCGGCCCGCAGGGGATTGCAACCGAAGCTCCCTCCCGAGCTGATCGTCCGGTACAGGTGCCGGACCGTGCCATCGGGCCGGACCACCTCCAGGTGCAACCGGCTGCCGATGGCCGAGCGGTTGGCTTGCCGCCCCTCCAATTTCAGCGTAATCCAGGCCGCGCTGTCCTGGTAGGGATTTTCGAAGAGAGCATTCCAAAACACATCTCCCTCCAAGGCCCCGCCCATGTTGGCATAGACATCCTGATCGCCATCGTTGTCCAGGTCGGCAAAGGCAATGGCGTGGCCTTTTTGTACGTGCCCGAAGCCCCCGGCGCTGGTCACTTCCTGAAAGCGTTTTCCCTCATCATTGCGCAACATGCGGTTGGGGATGATGGATTCGAGGTTCACCTCCCCGGTGCTACCGTAAAAATCCAGCCAGCCGTCGTTATCGAGGTCGCCATAGTTAGCGCCCATGGCGTACACGATGCGATCCAGGCCCACCTCCCCGGTAACATCCCTGAAGCTACCATCGCCTTGGTTTCGGTAAAGCCGAGGAGTAGGAGAGCGGTGCGGCATTCCCTTCATTTCCCGAACGATATCGGCGGAAATGGTGCCAATGACATCGCTCCGGGCATACCCCACCACAAAAATATCCTCCCAGCCGTCTTGGTCGTAGTCGAAAAACCAGGTGGGAAAGGAATAAAAAGCTTCGCCGAGCTTGGCTGCTTCGTTTGCCGGTTCAAAAATCGGGACGCCTGCCGCATCATTGCCCGTATTTCGCAGCAGCAGGTTGGGATGGGCATCGGTGTAGAGAGAGAAGTACAAATCAGGCCGACCGTCCCGGTCATAATCCCCTGCTGCCACCCCTTTGACAAAGGCTTGTTTCCAATTCAGGGGTGGCCCGGTCAGGGTGACCCCCGCGATTGCTGCTACGGACCGGAAGGTCCCGTCTTGCTGGTTGAGGTAGAGTTCGCAGGGATGAATTTCTTTCCCCCCGGTGGATTCATTAGCGATAAATAAATCCAGCCAGCCATCGAGGTTCATATCACGCCAGACTGCGGTTTGGGTGGGGCGGAAGGTGAGCAGGCCGGCGGCTTCGGTCACTTCGGTGAAGGTGCTGTCACCATTATTACGGAGCAGGGCATTGGGCTGGTGGCCAAATTCTCCTAGCCAAGCCCCCCGTAGTAAAAAAATATCCAGGTCCCCGTCGTTGTCGTAGTCGGCCTGAATCATGTTCAACGCACCGGGTAAGGGTTCCAAGCCAGCGGCTTGGGTATGCTCGTGATACCCCCCGCTCCGGTCGTTAATAAAAAACTTGACTTTTCCCAGGGGCTGCCATTCGGAGACCAAGACATCCAGGTAACCATCCCCGGTAAAATCGTCAAGGACCACGCCTCCAGACAAGCCATTGACATCCAGCCCCGCCCGTCCGGCGACTTCAGGAAAGCGCTGCAGCGGGTACTCAGAAACCAAGGCAGTAGCGGGTAAGCGGTAGGCTTCCGGCACGCTGTCCGGAAACTGCCC
>CAZIVQ010000014.1:0-14839 GCA_964542415.1 uncultured Bacteroidia bacterium
CAAAGACTCGCCCAGCGCCAGGGCTACCTCATCGACTTGCTCGCGCACCTGCGTCCCCATCACGATCTGGATCAGGACCAGGACGAGCAAACTGCCAGCCAAGGGCAGGGCGAAGGCAGGTAGCTTACCCTGCCGGACGGCTTGTTCTTCCCAACGCTCCCGATATGACCGGAGCCAAGCCCCTAAAAAAAGGGCAAGGACCAGCAAAGCCACTACCATGTGCAAGGTGATCATGCCTGTATGCAGGTGGGTGCGTACCACGTAGGCCCCGATTCCTCCCTGAATGATCACCAGCAGCAGGCCCGCTAGGCTGATGCGAAATACCAACGGGCGCGTTTTCCGCAAAGGAATCGAGAAAGCGGCCGTGAGCAAAGCAAAGAATCCAATCAGCACCCCAAGCAGCCGGTTCACGTATTCGACCCAAGTCTTGAAGGCATCAAAATCAGCGATTTCACGGTCCCCTACGGCAAAGCGTTGCTTGTAGTCGGCGGGCAATTGTGAGAGATCAGTCGGTGGCACCCACTGCCCGAAGCATTGGGGCCAGTCGGGGCAGCCCATGCCCGAGCCCGTCATTCGTACCACCGAGCCCACTAAAATCAGGAAAATAACTGACCCCACCGTGATGCCAGCAAGCACCCGGTAGCGGAGCAAGGTTTTTTGTTCTGATGGCTGTAGACGCATTCTTTTTGCTACTACGGAGGAAAACCCTCGGTTTTTTTAGCAATCAGGAGGATAGCGGGGCTATCCTCCTGTTGCGTGATCGTTTATTTTTGTTCTTTTGCCGGCGCTTCTTCTTTTCTCACCGGTGGGGCCTTCTTTGGCTCGAATTCAGGACGGGGGAAGCCTTCTTCATATTCAACCTCCTCATCCGGAATATGCTGCGGCAGGTAATCTTCTTTTACGCCCGGTTTGCTGTAGTCATAGGGCCAGCGAAACACGTGTGGGATGGCTCCTGCCCAGTTGCCGTGACCCGGAAGGCGCGGAGTGGTCCACTCCAAGGTGTTGGACTTCCAGGGGTTGACAGGGGCTTTCTTGCCCCAGAAAATGCTTCCGAAGAAATTGTAGAGGAAAATGAATTGAGCAGAAAAACCGAGGACGGCCGAGAAGGTAATGAACTTCTGCAATGGCAGAAACACATCCATGAACTGAAATGCGCTGGTGCTCCAGTAGTGGCGTGCTACCCCACCCAAGCCCATGAAGTGCATGGGGAAGAAAATCAGGTAGAGGGAAATGAAGGTCAGCCAGAAGTGAATGTACCCCAGGCGGGCATTCATCATGCGACCAAACATCTTGGGGAACCATTGGTACACCCCGGCAAAGAAGCCGAAAGCCGACGCACTCCCCATCACCAAGTGAAAGTGGGCAGTGACGAAGTAGGTATCGTGGAGCGGAATGTCCAGGGCGGCATTGCCCAAAAAGATCCCGGTAATCCCCCCCGTGATAAAGTAGGACACTAAGCCGATGGCAAAGAGCATCTGTGGGGTGAACTGTATGTTACCCTTCCAGAGCGTAGTGATATAGTTAAAAGCCTTGATGGCTGAGGGGACAGCAATTACCAGGGTAAAGAGCATGAAAACTGTACCCAAGAATGGGTTCATGCCCGTCACAAACATGTGGTGGGCCCATACGACGAAGGAAAGCACTGTAATCCCCACCATCGAACCGATCATGGCTTTGTAGCCAAAGATGGGCTTGCGAGCATGGTTGGAAATAATTTCAGAAGAAATTCCCAATGCCGGCAACAAGACGATGTACACCTCCGGGTGGCCCAGGAACCAGAACAAGTGCTGGAACAGAATAGGGCTTCCCCCTTGATAGTGTAGCAATTCGCCGCCAATGAAAATGTCGGAGAGGTAGAAACTGGTCCCAAGGGTACGGTCAAATACCAGCAGCAAGGCGGCGGAAAACAATACTGGGAAGGCCAGGATACCGATAATGGCCGTCAGGAAGAAGGCCCAAATGGTCAGCGGCAAGCGGTCCATACTCATCCCTCTGGTCCGCAGGTTGAGGACGGTGGTCACGTAGTTGATTCCCCCAAGCAGCGACGAGACGATAAAAAACACCATGGCAACCAGCCACATGGTCATACCTGTTCCTGAACCAGGAACAGCTTGAGGTAATGCGCTCAAAGGCGGGTAGATCGTCCATCCGGCAGACGCCGGACCTGTCGAGATGAACAGTGAAACCAGCATGATCGCCGATGACAGGAAGAAAAACCAGTACGACAGCATGTTCATGAAGCCGGAGGCCATGTCGCGGGCCCCGATCTGCAAGGGAATCAGGAAGTTACTGAAGGTACCGCTCAAACCCGCGGTGAGCACGAAGAAAACCATAAAGGTCCCGTGCATGGTCACCAGCGCCAGGTAAAAGTTGGGATCGATCTGCCCGCCCGGGGCCCACTTGCCCAGAATGGTCTCCAAAAAGGCGAAACTCGATTCGGGAAAGGCCAGCTGGATACGGAACAGGATCGAAAGCGACACCCCCACGATTGCCATGACGATCCCCGTGATGAGGAACTGCTTGGCAATGACTTTGTGGTCGGTGCTGAAAACGTATTTGGTCAGGAAGTTTCCGTGGTCATGATGCCCGTGCTCTGCATGATCGTGCAGGTCATCGTGAAACTCCTTATCGGCGGAGACATTTGCTTTTACCTCAGACATATACTTGGAATTGCTTACTCTGCGATGTTATGACTAACGATTCATCGAAATAGGCTCACGCTCAGCGGTAGCGGAAGCAGTGACTTCCGACTCTACCGCCGGTGTTTCCTCGGTGGTGGCAGTTCCTTCAGTGGAAGAAGGTTCACCATTGGTTTCTTGCCATTGGGCATAGAAGGGTTTCTGCTGCTCCATCCAGGCCTGGTATTCTTCCATGGTCTCCACGACCACTACCCGGCGCATGTTCCAATGCCCGCCGCCGCAGATCTGCTGGCAGGACATCTCATATTCAAAATCCGGATTTTCTGTAATTTCGCGCATTTCCTTAGTGGTCTTGGTAGGCCGGAAAGTGAAACTCGTCATCATACCCGGCACCGCGTCCATCTTCACCCGAAAGTGAGCCAAGGTAGCAGAATGCAATACATCCCGAGAGCGAATATTCAGCTGCACATCGGTATCTACCGGCACATGCAATTCATAAGCTACAAGGTCATCGTGTCCCCGCTTGTCTTCAAAGTTAAAACCGAGGCTGTTAGCACTTCCTTCATCGATGTAATTGACGGCTGTTTCTCCAAACTCCAGGTCTTCCCCAGGATAGCGGATGGTCCAGTCAAATTGCTTGCCATTCAGCTCGACCATCAAGGGGTTTTCAGCTTTGTTGCCCGTGATGTCATGCCAGACGCCTACCCCATCAAAAACCAACAGCGCCAAGACAACCGCCGGAACAATGGTCCAGACCACCTCCAATTTATTGTTGTGGGGATAAAAGAAAGCTTTAGTCCCTTTCCGGTAGCGATAGCGCCAGCTATAATAAAACAGCAAGAAGTTGGTCAGGACCACCACCAGAATGGTGACCCACATGGTATTCCAGAACATGCGGTCGATCTGAGCCCCGTGCTCCGAAGCGGAATTAAGGACCAGGATCATTTTGTCATACCACTTACCGGTAGACATAGCTGCGGCCACCATTGCCACCACAAAAAAACCCATTAACAAAGCTCCATTTACTTTGTGGGGATTCCACCTGGCAAAAAGGTCGATCTCCTTGTACCGGAAGATCAAGTAGAGATTGGCAATGGTCAGCAGTAAGATGACCAAAAGCAACCCCTGAGCAAGGCTAATTAAGAGTTGTCCGTCCATTGTTTGCTTATCTGATAATTGCCCGAAGGCATTTCGTTAGTTAATAACTGCCTGTCTTTCGTATTGTTAAAGACCTATATGAGTTTTTTTGCAAAAGAGCCCCCACAGCCGTGATACGCCTACGGGGCTCTTTCTCAGTAGCGGTTTGCCTTAGTAGCCGCACCAGCAGGCAGCTATTTTTCGATGACTCAAGGAATAAAACCAAAGGATAGGGTCCTATCTGAGGGCTTTATGACGCTGAGGCATCGGAAAAGAACCATTGATGGAGCAGGTTATGTTTGATCCTTCACTTACACAGGCCCGGTAGTATGATGCAGGCTTTCCTCCAGGTAAGGATGCTTGACCGGAGCCAGGCCAGCTTTTTCCAGCGCGGTGAAGACCGCAAACAAGAAAATGCCTAAAAAGGTGAGGAAGAACCCAACTTCCAACAAGCCAATGCCCGGATTTTGCCCCATCGCCCCTGGCATGATGAGCAAGAAAAGATCGTGATAGTGACCGTAGATCAAAACCGCGGCAATAGGCAAAAAGACAGCCAGGCTTCTTTTGGCGTTGCGGGTCATCAGCCCAAAGAAGGGCACAAAGAAATTAAAGAAGAGATTGGCGTAGAAGAAGCCTGCATAGCCCAAGTAGGAAGGATCTTCCGTCCGGTAGCGCTTCACGTAGTAAATCCCTTCTTCGGGAATGTTGGAGTACCAAATCAGCAGGTATTGGGCCACCCAGATATAGGCCCAGAACACCGAAAAGCCGAAAATGTACTTACCCAGGTCGTGAAAATGCGAATCGTTGACGTATGGCATATACCCTTGCTGCTTGAGAAAGCGCAGAATCAAGTAAATGAACACCATAGAAGAGACCATCGATCCGGCAAACAAATACACCCCATAAATGGTGGAGAACCAGTGTGGCTCGAGAGACTTGAGCCAGTCGATAGAGAATAGGGTATAAGAAATCGCAAAAAAGATGATAAAAATCGCCGAGATGGTGGTGCTCTTACTGAAGTGGGTCAGGCCCCCTTCTTCGTCTTGGCGCACGCTCAGTCGCCGCAACCAAAAAGCCGCGCCGATCCATCCTCCAAAGAACAAGAGCGCCCGGATAATAAACCCGGTTTCATTCAGGTAAGCCCGCTTTTCATCGATCAGGGCATCGGCGCCTTCTGGCAGAATCGCCCATTCGTAGAGGTGATCAAGGAAGAAAAACAAGGTCACGAAGCCGATGATGCCCACCGGCAAATAGGAAACGATCGCTTCGGGGACCCGCCGAATGGCCGTATGCCAGCCGGCATTGCCTATCTGGTGGACCGCCAGGAAGAAAAACGCCCCCATGGCTACGGTGAGGAAATATACGCTGTTGAGCAAGAGGTTAGACAGCAGGCGGGTTCCTTTAGTCACTTGGTGGTGGCCATGTCCACCGCCGTGCGCGTCATCGGCGTGGTCAGCTTCGCCGCCATGGGCCTCATCCCCCAGTTGATCCGAAACCGCATGGGAGGATTGCTCCGTTTGCGCCGCGGCGTGGGAGTCGCTACCGTGCCCGGCCGGGTCGTGGGCCAGAAAATAGCCCGTGATCAGCAGCACCAAGCCGATCCCAATCAAACCAAAAACAATGGTTTTGAAGCGGGCCGCAAAGCTGAAGCGCTCGTTTAGTTGTTCCGGAGAATAATGTACAGCTTCCAATTTCTTTCTGTTTTGTGTGTGATGAGCATTCCTTATTGCGCTTCTTCCGCCACTTGCCCCTCTTCTACCCATTCTTGGATGTAACAAACCACAGCCCAACGCTCCTGCGGAGTAAGCTGCGAAGCATGCGAGCCCATGATACCTTTGCCATGGGTCAGGGTATGAAACATCTGCCCTTCGGTCAGGTAGGCCCGGTCCGAGTAAGCCGGTACGCCCGCATAGACCCCGGAAGTCACCAGGTTGCCCTGTCCTTTACCGTTAGGCCCGTGGCAATTGATGCAGTAGATGTCGTAGATCACTTTGCCCTGCTTGAAGGTCGCCTCGGTACAGGTATACCCGTTTTCGTTGATCTCGGGATCGTTCAGCGGGCTGCGCAAAAATTGCGTGGCGCTGTCATAGCCAGCCGTGCTGTTAGAGTAAGCGTAGGGCGAATAGGCCTCAGTACGGTACCAGGAATCTTCGCGGGGCACCGTTCCTTCCGGCGCATCCTGCGCAGCGAGGCCATTGTCAAAATACTTGACCGCCGCCTCTTGGCTGGACCCGGGATAATTGCCACCGAGGTCCGTATCCCAGTATTCAGTCTGCGAGTAAGGCTCCAGCGGCAGCGAGTTGTACATATTAGGCGCAAACTCGATGTTGCGCTTGCTCTTGTCGTTGTAACAACCCGATAGCAAGCCAGCAACCAGTAGCAGGGTCAGCACCCCATGGATAGGCTTTATGGTAATGTTCATGAGTCAGCTAGTTCTTTGTCTGTAATTTCAAAGGCTCCGGTGTTGGCGAAAACTTGCTTGACGGCTTGCTCATCGCTCAACTTGGCCTTGTCAAAGGCTACGACAAACACATCGTCGGTTTGTCGATCGTCCATGAGCACCGCTTTTTTACCCGGCCAGTAGCGGCCTACGATAAAAAAGGTCAGCACCATGCCGTGGGCCGCAAAGAGGACCGTCAGCTCGAAAGTGATCGGCACGAAGTCGGGCCAAGCCAGCGAGGGCTTGCCCCCAATGTTCATCGGCCATATCAACCCAAATATCATCCCCATCAGTAGCAGGGCAGTGACCGTACCCATACAGCCGTAGATGAACGCGGCTACCGTCAGCCGGGTACGCTTGATGTTGAGGTAAGGCTCAAGGCCGTGGAGCGGAAAGGGCGAGTAAACGTCGTAGACCAGCACATCGTCCTTTTTGAACTGCTTCAGGGCATCCATCATCGCCTCCGGATCCCAATATTTTCCAAGCAGAAACTGTTTATTCATGATCGTTTAGCTAATAAGCGGGGGTAATGTGTTCCTTTTTTATGCCCTAACGGTGTTGTCCTGAGGTTCTTCCAGATGACGGGGCTTCTTCGGATGCCGCACCAAGGTCTTGACCTCAAACATGTTGATTACGGGCAGGAACTTGGAGAAAAGGAAGAAACAGAACATAAACAGCCCAAAGGTACCTACAAAGATACCAACTTCCACGAAGGTGGGCGCATAAGAAGCCCAGCTCGAAGGCAGAAAGTCGCGGTGCAGGGAGGTGACAATGATCACAAAGCGCTCGAACCACATCCCGATGTTCACGAAGATGGAGATGATAAAAGTGATCAGCATGTTAGTCCGCACCTTTTTGAACCAGAAGAGCTGCGGGGTAATCACGTTACAGCTGAACATGATCCAGTAGGACCAGGCCAGCGGCCCGAAGGCGCGGTTGATGAAGATGTAGCGCTCCCAGAGCGAACCCGAGTACCAGGCAATGAAGAACTCCGTCATGTAGGCCAAGCCGACCAGCGAACCGGTCGCGATCACGATCTTGGCGATCGACTCCATATGGTCCATGGTGATGTAATTCTCCAGGCGGTATACCTTCCGGGTCACAATCATCAGCGTCTGTACCATCCCGAAGCCTGAGAAAATGGCCCCAGCCACAAAGTAGGGCGGGAAGATGGTGGTGTGCCAGCCGGGAATCACCGAGGTGGCAAAGTCCATGGATACAATGGAGTGTACCGAAAGGACCAGCGGCGTCGCCAATCCAGCCAGAATGAGTGAGACGACTTCGTAGCGGGACCAGTTGCGGGAAGAACCTTCCCAACCAAAAGACAAGCCCCCATAGATGCTAGCGGCGATCTTGCGGCCTTGCCGCGCCATGCGGTCACGAATGGTGGCAAAGTCAGGAATCATCCCCAGATACCAGAAGACCAACGACACGGTCAGGTAGGTCGAGATGGCAAACACGTCCCAGAGCAGGGGCGAGTTGAAGTTGACCCAAAGGGACCCGCGGGTGTTGGGCAGGGGCAGAAACCACAACCCCAACCACGGACGGCCCATGTGCAAAATCGGGAACAAGCCCGCGCATAAGACCGCAAAGATGGTCATGGCCTCCGAAGCCCGGTTGATCGAGTTGCGCCACTGCTGCCGGAAAAGCAACAATACCGCCGAAATCAGGGTCCCGGCGTGACCGATCCCGACCCAGAATACGAAGTTGGTGATGTCAAAGGCCCAGCCGACGGTCTTGTTCAAGCCCCAGGTGCCGATCCCTTTGTAGACCGTCCACCCGATCAGGCCAAAGCCCACCAGCATGACCAGCCCCGAAAAGAGGGTGGCCCCCAGCCAGAGCAGGTTCGGTTTGGATTCAATCGGGCGGCTGACATCCTCCGTGATCTGCCCGTAATGATCCGTATTTCTAACCCACTTCTGACGAATGGGTGATTCAACGTGGCTCATAATTCGCTATAGATTGGCGTTGAAAGTGTCTTGATTCTTGGTGTGTTGAATGCCCGGAAGCCTGCTCCCGGGCCCTATAAAATTAGGCTTTGTCGTAGTCCCGGGCTTCAGCCAACTCTTGGGCTTTGATTTCCGCCTCTTCGTCGGTCCGGTTGCGGACCACCGATTGGTACTGTACCGAAGGCAAGGTTTTGACGTCTTCGAGCACCGCGTAGCTGCGATCCTGCCGGTAAGCCTTGGATACCTCGCTGTTCGGGTCGTTGAAGTCCCCGAAAACGATGGCTCCGGTCGGGCAAGATTGCTGGCAAGCGGTCTTTACGGCTCCGTCTTTCGGTTTGGCCAGGGTGCTGTTGGCGTTGACCTTAGCCCGCAGCTTTTCTTCCTGCAAGCGCTGCACACAAAAGGAGCACTTTTCCATCACCCCGCGGAAACGTACCGTCACGTCCGGGTTCAGGACCATGCGCCCCAGCTCACTGTGGGAGTAGAGGTCGCCATATTTTTCATTGTCATTCCAGTAGTTGAACCAGTTGAAGCGGCGTACCTTGTAAGGGCAGTTGTTGGCACAGTATCGGGTTCCCACACAGCGATTGTAGGTCATCTGGTTCAGCCCTTCGTTGCTGTGAACGGTGGCCAATACCGGGCAGACTGTTTCACAAGGAGCGTTGTCACAGTGCTGGCATAGCATCGGCTGAAACGCCACATCGGGGTTGTCTTGACTACCGCTGTAATAGCGGTCGATGCGTATCCAGTGCATTTCCCGCCGCAGCATCACTTCATCCTTTCCTACTACCGGCACATTGTTTTCAGCGTTGCAGCTCACCACACAGGCTCCACAACCGGTACACTTGTTCAGGTCGATGGCCATTTTCCAGTGAATGGTGCGGGCCGTTTCGGGATCATCGTAGTGAGAATCCCAGAGGGTCACCAGGTGCTGTTTCCGCTCCAGGCGGGCCCCCACCACTTCGCGCTTGTAATCTCCGCTTTTGTAGGCAGGATAAGTCGTTTCTTCAATGATGCGTTCGGTACGATCATAGTCATCGCCAAACAGCACGCCCTTGGCCGGATCGTAGAGGGTGTTGAAGGTCTGGGTCAAAGCCAGCGGATATTGGATGGCCAGCTTTTGCAGCCCTACCCCTGCCACGCTGTAGCTCATCGCGCCATTCTTCACGCTTACCAGCTTGTAAGCATCGGCGCCAGCGATTTTAGTCCCACTTACGGTCTTGCCATTGGCGCGGGCAGCCGTTTCGCCGGCTTTGGTGCGGCCGTACCCGAGGGCAATCCCGAAGGTTTGCTGCGCTTGGCCCGGCTGCACGACCACCGGCATGTTCATGCTGGTCTGGCCCACCGTCAGCTTCAGTACATCGCCGTTTTTCAGCCCATTGGCCGCGGCGTAGGCGTAAGGCACGGTCACATAGTTGTCCCAAGTGACCTTGGTTACGGGATCAGGTAGCTCTTGCAGCCAGGGATTGTCAGCATATTCCCCGTCGCGGATTGCCACTTTGGGATAAGCCACCAATTCCATGACGCCTTCTCCGCCTTGCTGCGAAGCGGCTTTCAGGGCATCGGCCTGATCGTTCACTACCTCATCACCCAGGGCGAAGGTCGCGTCAGTTTCGGTCGGGGCTACAGTGAACACCCCCTTGCGCAAGGTTTCGTTCCAAAAGCTGCGGAAGTCAGCAAATTGCTCCTGCTTAGGGAACATGTTGGCCTCCCAGAATGTCTTGAGATACTGGCTGTATTTCTGGTCATTGCCCGACCACTTGAGCAGCGATTCTGCAAAAGGCCGGGTATTGAAAATCGGGTGAATGGTCGGCTGTTGCAAGCTGTAGTGGGTAGCCGTCTGCTGCGCATCGTTCCAGGACTCCAGGTAATGGTTGTCCGGGGTCACGTAGCTGCAGAGCGCCGAGGTTTCATCCCCTTTGCCAGCGAAGGAAACCGCCAAGTCCAGGTTGGGCAGGGCAGCTTCGAATTCGGCGGCAAAGGGGCTGCTGTAAGCCGGGTTGGTGCCGTGGATCAGCAAGCCGCTGACGGTACCCGCTTTGAGTTCGCCGACCAGTTTGGCCATGGCTGCGTCGTCTCCTTTGCGGAAGTAAGACGGGTTGGCAATGTCGAGGGTGGTGCCATAGTTGCCGAGCATGGCATTGATGGCCGCGACCATGGCCTGCTGGGCCACATCGTTGGTGCCACAAACCACCAGGCCTTTGCCTTGAGCGGCTACCAGGTCAGAAGCAGCCCGCTCCAGGCCATTCATGGCCACTTCGTACTTAGGTACACCCGGGATAGATGGGCGGCCGAGTTTGCCGGCGACCTTATTATATAGGTTCAGCAGGGCGATGCCTTGCTGCGATGGGTTCAGCGGGAAGCGCAGGTCAGCGTTGGCGCCGGTATTGGACATCAGCGACTCGAACTGCAAATGACGGGACATCTTGCCGTCGGGGTCACGCAGCTGCGCGTAGTCGGCAGCGAAGCCTGCCGGGTTGATCCAGGTGCCGAGGAAGTCAGCGGAGAAGCTAACCACTACCTCTGCCTGGTCAAAATGGAAGGCCGGAATGGCGCGGGTTCCGAAGGCCATCTCGTGAGCCGTGGCCAGCGCCGAAGCGGAGAGAGCATCGTAGGTGACATGCTCCGCGCCCTCGTAAGCGGCGAGAAACTCGTCGATGATCTGTTGGGTAGCCGGGCTGAGGAGAGTACCCGTCAATAGCACGAGTTTGCCTCCGTTGGCCTGGATATTGGCCAGCTTTTGCCGGATTTGCTGATCGGCTTCATCCCAGCCAGCGTTGTTGCCCGCAATAAACGGACTACGGAAACGACGGCTGTCGTAAAGGCCCAGCAGGGACCCATGCGTTACCGCAGACAGCCCGCCCCGGGTCAGGGGCGAGTCGGGGTTGCCTTCGAGCTTGATGGGGCGTCCTTCGCGGGTCTTGACCAGCACCGGAATGCCTTCCACTGTGGTGGATGCGTACCAGTTGGCGACCCCGGGGACAATGTCATGTGGCTTATTCACATAAGGAATGGCCTTTTTGACCGGTCCTTCAGCACAAGCCGCCAGCGTAGCCGCGGTGATCCCGAAGCCCATCAGTTTGAGGAAGTCCCGGCGATTGGAGGAAACGCTGAGGGCTTCTTCGGTGGCCCCTTCCAGGGCATCTTCCAGTTTGGTGTCTGCCGGAAACTCTTTTTCGGCTTCTGCCAAAAACTCCGGCGTTTGCGCTAATTCGTCGAGGCCTCTCCAGTATTTAGGCTTACCCATTTATATCGAGTTATTTGGATTCCTGATTGAGTGAGGAAAAGGCGGGACAAACCCGCCTCAGGTAGGTGATTAGTAGTGGCAGCGGGCACAATTCAGGCCGCCCATGTCTTCGACAGTCATGTCGGTTTCTTCGCCCAGTACCTTGACTTTGGTTTCGCGGTGGCAATTGATACACCAGCCCATGCCGAGGTCAGAGTATTGGTACACCACTTCCATCTCCTCCACCGGACCGTGGCAGGTCTGGCACTCCAGGCCGCCGACCACGACGTGCTGGGCGTGGTTGAAATAGGCATGGTCAGGCAGGTTGTGGATGCGCACCCACTCGATGGCGTCACTTTCTTCCCAGGCGGCGAGCACTTTGCCGATTTCCTCGGTGCCGTACTGCGGGCCTTCTTGGATGTACTTATGACAGTTCATACAGATGTTGACCGAAGGAATCCAGGCGCTCTTGGATTTCGTGACCCCGCTATGGCAGTACTGACAGTCGATCTGATGGGTACCAGCGTGGAGCTTGTGGCTGAACTTGACTGGCTGCTCGGGCATGTAACCCTGGTGCAAGCCGATGGTACGCGCCTCGGCGATCCACTTGGCGCTGCCGCCCACGAGCACGAAGGCGGTGATGGCAGTAAGCACAAATTTGTTTTGCAGCAGTAGGCGGGTGCGGCCCATGACATCGCCGAAGGAGAAAGGCTCTTTCTCCTCTTTGGAACGGACGGCCGTGACCAGGGTAGCGGTGATGACCACCAGCAGCAGGGCAATGAGCACCAGCACCCCTACCAGCCCCAGCAGGGCGTAGTAGATGGTGGGGTCGTCGACCACGCTGCCACCGGTTGCTGCCACTTGAGTAGGAGCCACTTCTTCCTGCGGCTTGCTGGCCTCTTCAATGTAAACAAGGATGTTATCAATGTCCCCATCGGAGAGGAAGGGGAAAGCAGTCATCTGCTGCTGGTTGTACTGGTTGTACAAGGCCACGGCTTTCTCGTCGCCTTGCTTGATGAGGGCAGGCGCATTTCTTATCCAGCCGTAAAGCCATTCTTCATCGCCCGAATACTTCTCATTGACACCCTTAAGGGCCGGACCGACCAGTTGCCTGTTGATCTTGTGGCAAGCAGTACAGTGCTGCTTGTATAACTTTTCTCCCGCTTCGACACTTGCCCCATCCTGCGCCATCAAGAGGGCGGGCAGGCAGGCGAGCATGATCAGCAGAAGAGAGGAGGCAACTTTATGAACAAAGCCTGCTCGTAACATAGTATATATTGAAATTATTCTAATCAAATGCCAGATTTTTTCCGCGATGCCCCTTAGAGAAGGCTACACTTTTTGAAATCAGCAGGCAAAATAATACAGCCTTTATTTTCATCCAAGGTATTACAAACAAACTACCTGAACGCGCAAGTTATTTAGAATGATTCTAATTAAGAAGTAATGCTATCAATTCAGGTAGTGATGCTTTTTGTGGGTTTTTTGCCTTGTAAGGACCATTCTCCAGGATTTTGCTTAACCTGGACAATATGTAAAATGTTTTATATGTAAACCAGGCGACAAGCGTCTTTTCTGGCAGAAGTTAGTTAGCCCTCAAGCAAAAATGGCCTGTGCCCGTAGCTGCGCCTCCCGGCTGACTTGCCTGACTGACTTGCCTGACTGACAGAAGGAAAAGTATATTTGCCCCACCCGAAAGGCCCAACATTCTGCTCCGCTGTTTTCTTTTCCCCCGCCTGAACTGAAGCTCGGGGGCTGCGTTAAGCTTTCGAGTAAGCATCTTTGTCTTTGGTCCCCAATACTTGAAAATTAGGTTTATGAATGATTCCATACTAGACGTCCTCATCGTGGGCGGCGGCCCCATTGGCCTCGCCTGCGGCATCGAAGCCCATCAGCGGCAGCTCGACTACCTGATCGTAGAAAAAGGCTGCCTGGTCAATTCTATCTATAACTATCCGGCTAATATGACCTTTTTCTCTACCTCCGAGAAAATCGAGATCGGCCGCGTTCCGTTTGTTTCCCACAGCCCCCGCCCCACCCGCAGTGAGGCCCTGGAATATTATCGCCGGGTGCGCACCCACTACGACCTGCACCTCCACACCTACGAACGGGTGGAGGCGATTGAGCCGCTAGACGGCATTTTCCACATTCACTCCAACAAAGCCAGCTACCGCGCCCGTTCCGTGGTGCTCGCTACCGGCTTCTTCGATTATCCCAACCGGATGAACGTGCCCGGCGAAGACCTGCCCAAGGTCAAGCACTATTATGAGGACCCCCACCCCTTTGCCGACAGCAAGGTGCTGGTGGTCGGCGCGGCCAACTCGGCCATCGACGCGGCCCTGGAAACCTGGCGCAAGGGGGCCGAAGTGACCCTCGTCCACCGGGGCGCGGAAGTCAGCTCCCGGGTCAAGTACTGGATTCGCCCCGACATCCTCAACCGCATCAAAGAAGGCTCAATCCCGGCTTACTTCCACAGCCAAGTGGCCGCTATCCGCGAAGGTGAGGTCGACTTGCAGACCCCAGAAGGGCTGGTGACGTTGGAAAATGACTTCGTGCTGGCCATGACGGGTTTCCACCCGGACTTCGGCTGGCTGGAGCGCATCGGGGTAAATGTCTCTGACGACGAGCAGCGGGTGCCACAGCGCGATGAGCACACCTTCGAGACCAACGTCCCCAACCTATACCTCGCCGGCACCATCTGCGGCGGCATGAACACCAACCGCTGGTTTATCGAGAACTCCATCGAGCACGCCGCGACGGTGATGGAGCAAATAAAGGCTCGCCTGGAAGGCGAGAAGGTCTAGTGCTTCAATTTCCCCTGGAGGGATGGCAAAACAGTCCCTATAACATTTCTGGAGCAGGCTCTGACCTGGGGCTTTCCGGCAGATCGGAGTCTGCAAAACTAAGTTGGGCTGGGTTCGGAGACCCAGCCCAGCGCATTTCTGTGTTGGCGGTAGCGAGCCCTCAGAAGGGTTCTGAAACTCTGAGCCTTATAAATAACTTCCCTACAACATCCCCCACGCTGTCAGGGCTACTCAGCGCCCCTGCTTTTGCCCTGACAGCGTTAATGGCATGCAAACAACGTAGGTATTCTTCGGCTGTTATTTAGGTCTTGAAATTAGTTCTAATCGATCGATCCGCGCAAAATCCTTTTCATTCAAAGTCGCTAGCTTTAAAGAATGGTGTAAAGCAGTAGCGCTGATGAGAATATCGGGAATTCCAATCAACCTGTTTTTCTGTTTAAGTTGCTGATATATCTCTGCTGCCAAACGCCCTGCTTCACTATTGAAAGGGAGGATGGTAATGAGAGAAAAAAAATTATCCCAGAAAACTTGTTGTGACTGGGTAGCACCTGAATAAACTTCAAACTCAGTGACAACTGAGACAGCGAAATGCCCATACTGGCCCGAAAGCTCATAAAGGAAAGATTTTTCCTTTTGTGTCTTTC
>CAZIVQ010000015.1:0-14790 GCA_964542415.1 uncultured Bacteroidia bacterium
GAGGCAAACTGGAAGCTGTTGCCGGGGAAGCATTGGTTGGAGACCGCGGCGATGCGGGCTTCGGGTTCAGGCTGGACCGTCACTTGGATACATCGGGTGGTGGAGGCACAGCCGTTGTTGTCTACCTGGAGGCAAACGTTTCGGGTGCCGGCATTGGCCCAGACCACTTTGTAGGGGCCAATGTCGCTGGCGGGGTTGGTGTTTTCGATGTAGGTAGCTCCGGCAAAGCTCCAGAAGAAATCGCTGGCCGGAGAGGCGTCTCCGGTGTAGGCGTAGACGGCGGTATCTGCCTGACAGACTGCATTGGGACCGAGGAAGGTCGCTTGCGGAATACTGAAGACCTCGATGGTTTGGGTGGAAACGGGACTGACGCAGCCATTTTCTACCACCGAAAGGGTCACGGTTTTGGTACCGGGGCTACTCCAGCTGATTTGGAACAAGCCTCCCCCACCGATGGCCGCGCCTCCGTCGAAGTCCCAAAGGAAAGCGGCATTGCTCCCGGCATTGCCGGTGTAGGTGAGGTTCACTGCTTGGTTCACGCAGGCTTGGGACGCCAGGTTGAAGGTGCTGCTAGGGGCCGGCAAGACCGAGACTGTGACATCATCGGTACTCACACAGCCACTTGGGTCAGTGGCAGTGAGGGTGTAGGTGGTGGTGGTGGCAGGAGTTACGGTAGGAGAGGGAGAGGTCAGGTTGCCAGGTTGCCATTCGAAGGTGTAGCCGGGCACATTTGAAACGTTTGAAGAAAGCTGAGCCGACTGACCAAGGCAAAGGGTGGAGGGGCTTACGGCCGCATTTATTGCTGCAATGCCAATAAAGATGTCCTCACTACTTTGGATAGAGATGTTGCCACAATTGTCCTCCACTTGTCCGTCGAGGGCTAAGGTGAAAGTACCTTGGGTGGTAATGGTCGGGTTGGTCACGATGATAAATTCATTCTCGAAGGTGCCACCGCTTTGACATAAGCCTCCATTTACCGCAGTGATCGTGTAGGGCCCACCTGGTCCAGTAAGGGTAAAGTCAGAAGGGTCCACCGAGCTACACAGGATATTTTCTGAAAAAACCACGGTAATGTTGCTACTTCCACAGCCCCCTACTAAGGTGTCGATTTGGGGAGGTATATTATCGAAGATGGTAGCGGTAGAACTCGTAAAGTCGAGGGTGTAGCCATTCGCATTGGAAGAAAAGTTACTTACATTGACCACATAAGTCTCTCCAGGCAGTACCGAGATACAATCTTCGTTCTGGGTGCCGCAGGGACCTGTCGTCTGGCCATTGGGGCCGGTCACTCCACCGCATCCTACATTTGGCGCGTAGTTACAGCTCACTTCGAGAGAAGGGTCTGTGGCAATGTCAGAGCAGTTCGCATTCGAGAGGTTGTAGACTGCCCAGTCATAGTCATCGCTACCCGAAACCGGGGTGATCGAGAAGCAGACATTACCGGCGGAAGAAGCAGTGAAGATGTACCAAGCGCTGTTGCGTTCTCCGGTACCTAGACAGGAGTTGGCAGGATCAATTTCATTGGGATTATTACCCGAACCCTGATAGGAGTTGGGTTGATTATAAATATTCTGACAGACTGGAATGGAATTGAAACAGTCCTGTTCGGGTTGGTTAGGTGGAAGCTGCGCAAAGGCAAGCGAACCGGAAAGGACCAACAGCCATCCGGTGCATACAAGACGGTACAAGTTTTTCATGAGCAGGGAAATCTAACGGCGTGAGAGAGAAGACTGGGGGAGGGTCAGGATCACCTCATCCGCATAGCGGTCAGCGAAGCGGGCTGGCAAAGCCAAACCCAAAGCGGCAAGGGAAAGTTCCGTTTCGAGGCTTATGGAAACCGTGTTACCATGGTCTTGAAGGGTTAGCTGGGCCTCGACGGTCGCCTGCTGGCCATTGTAGGTCAAAGTAAGCGGGACCACCCTGATGGCCTTGTCGTTCCCAAAAGGCCGGGCCTCGGCAAGGTTGGCCTGTAGCTGCAGCAGGGGGTTGGCAGGGGCTTGCCACACTTCCCGGAGGATCGTTTGGGCTTCAGGGGTAGCGCCTAAGCCAAGGGCAGCGGTTTTGAGCAGCAAGGTGAGCTGCTGTGCTCCGGGTTGGTATTCGACCACGAGCTGCTCAGTGCTCAACTCGGTGCTGGCTGCATTGCCTACGGAAGCCAAGCGAAGGAAGGCCGTGCCCGAATAGGATTGCCCTAACAGGGAACTTGAGAGGCACAGCAAAAGCAGAGAAACGAAACTGCGTATTAGCATGACCGGAAGGTAGGGTTGGTGCGTATCTGCCTGAGAAAACGCTGAGCAAACAGCTTGCGTTGCCCATAACCGGCAAAGCGCAGGCAGGACGCGGGATAAGAATAAGAAAAAGAGAAGTACGGCTAATTGTCTAGCGACAAAAGTAAAAAAAAACGCCTAGCATTGTTTGCCCTTCGCCGATAAAAACAACCCCCGCTCCAGCCAAAGCGGGAGCGGGGGAAGGTCGGCCAGGGCCCAAAACACTACTTGGCGTAAGCAATGGCGCGTTTTTCGCGGATCACCGTCACCTTGATGTGGCCGGGATACTGCATGTCTTTCATGATTTTCTGCGAAATATCGAAGGCGAGTTGCTCCGATTTTTCGTCAGAAACCTTTTCGCTCTCCACGATCACCCTCAATTCCCGCCCGGCCTGGATGGCGTAGGTCTTCATGACCCCGGGATAGGAAAGGGCCAGGTCTTCGAGGTCTTTGAGGCGCTGGATGTAGCTCTCCACGATCTCCCGCCGGGCCCCCGGACGCGAGCCGCTGATGGCATCGCAAGCCTGCACGATGGGCGAGATGATGGAGGTCATCTCAATCTCGTCGTGGTGGGCGCCGATGGCGTTGCAAACCTCGGGGTGCTCCCCGGCTTTTTTGGCCAACTCCATGCCCAGCAAGGCGTGGGGCAGGTCCGAATGCTCTTCAGCCACCTTGCCGAGGTCATGGAGCAAGCCGGCGCGCTTCGCTTTCTTCACGTCGAGGCCCAGCTCAGCGGCCATGACGGCGCAGAGGTTGGTGACCTCGCGGGAGTGTTTGAGCAGGTTTTGCCCGTAAGAAGAGCGGTACTTCATGCGGCCCACCATGCGGATAAGCTCTGGTGGCAAGCCGTGGATGCCCAGGTCGATGACGGTGCGCTCTCCCGTTTCGAGGATTTCTTCCTCGACCTTCTCGGTGGTCTTTTTTACCACCTCTTCGATGCGGGCGGGGTGAATGCGGCCATCGGTCACGAGGCGATGCAGGGAGAGACGGGCGATTTCACGGCGCACCGGGTCAAAGCCGGAGAGGATAATCGCCTCTGGAGTATCATCGACGATGATTTCGATGCCGGTGACCATTTCCAGGGCGCGGATGTTGCGGCCCTCGCGGCCGATGATGCGGCCCTTGATCTCGTCATTTTCGAGGGGAAAGACGGTGACCGTGTTCTCAATGGCATGCTCGGCCGCCGTACGCTGGATGGTCTCGATGACGATCTTCTTGGCGTCTTTGGTGGCGGTCATGCGCGCCTCCTCCATGATGTTTTTGATGTAAGCCGAAGCTTCGGTCTTAGCTTCTTCCTGCAAAGCTTCGACCATTTTGGCTTTGGCGTCTTCGGCTGAGAGGCCGGCGATTTTTTCGAGGTCGAAGACCTGACGCTGGCGGAGGTTTTCTAGTTCCTCCTGCTTACGCTCGGCGATGGCGAGCTGCTTTTCGAGGTTTTCTTTGAGCGTATCGAGCTGCCCTTGCTGGGATTTCAGCTTCTGCATCTCCTTGTTAACCTTGTCCTGCTGCTGATTGAGTTGCTGTTCACGCTGCTTGAGCTTGTTTTGCTGCCCGTCGAGTTTCTCCTTCTGCTTCTTGGCGTTGTGCTCAAACTTATTTTTCAGCTGCTGGTACTTTTCGTTGGCCTTGGAGATCTTTTCCTGCTTAATGTTGTCTCCTTTGAGATCGGCTTCTTTGATGATGCTCTCAGCCTTGAGCCGGGCGTTTTCGATCATTTTGTTATTCGCCGCAGTGAGAAGGTAGCGGCTGATCAGGTAGCCTGCAATTACCCCCACGATGGCGGCGACAATGCCTATGATAAATTCCATATCGGGTGGATCATTAAAAGTGGTACAAAGCGATGAAAGCGTGTACCTCGCGGGAGACCCACGGCCAAAGGTGGCCGGTGCGACCCCAAAAAGATCACCGGATATCAACAGCTCAGCGTTGAAAAAGGTAGGCTCAAAGCTCTTCTGTGGCCGCCAAGTGGTGGTCGAGGCGGTCTTCGAGGGCTTGTAGTTCGGAGAGCAAAGTATGGGTTTGCTGCTCGGTCTTGGCTTTTTCGGTCAGGTACTCGGTCATGATATCGAGACAACACATAATGACGATGTCCAAATCTTCCTGAGTGGTATATTCTGCCCGAAAGGCTTTGATCTTGGCATTGATCGACCGTGCGGCGGCTTCAATCACTTTCGCTTCTTCACTGCTCACTCTCGCCGGAAACTTTCGCCCAAATATATCGATGATAAGGGAATGCTTCTCCAACGTGTGTTCTGTTGCCGGTTACGCTATTCACCGAAACTCTTCAAACAAGTATCAATTTCTTTCAAATACAAGTCAATTTTTTCGCGTACCGCTTCGCGGTCCGCTCCGTTTTCCATGTTTTTGACGAGCTTTAACGCCTCATACTGCTCTGAAAGCAGGCTGTAGGCTTTGTCTTTCTCCGCCAGGGCATGCTGCGCCGTAGCCAATTCCTGCTGCAATGCCACCTGCCGGGCCTGCATCTTCTCTAGCTGCTGTCCCAGCTGCCGGGCCTTGCGCTGCGTCTGCTGTATCTGCCGGAGTAGTTCGTCCATCAGGGTTCACGGGCTTAGAAAACAACGGGCACAAGGTCCTGCCTGATATAGCAGCTGCCCAATTTTTTTACCCGCGAAATAAAACTACCCATTTTTTACCCATATATCCAAACCATCCGCACTCATTCACTACTTGAACTCGCGGCTTGCAAGGCTTTCGCTACTAGTGCTTTCGGCCCGGGCGGGCTGCCACTCCCTATTTGCGTACCTCTGCCCCGGTTTCCTGGCTCAGCAACTGTACCACCCGCTGCATCACTTTTTCTGCCGCCTTGTCAGCCAGGGTCTTACTGTCGTCACGCAACTCGATGGAAACCAAGTAGCTTTTTTTGCCTTCCGGGACGCCCTTCCCTTCGTAAACATCGTGCAGGGCCACGCTCCGGATGAGCTTGGGATTGGCTTGGGCAATCACCTGACGCATCTGGTCAAAACTCACCTCCTGATCGATCAGCAGGCTAAGGTCGCGGCGGATGGCTGGGTAGAGGGGAATCTCCTGGAAGCGCGGGTGATAGGCTTGGTGCCGCGCCACCAGCGACGTCCAATCAGCCAGGAGGTAGAACACCTCGTTGCGCAGGCCGTAGCGGGCCGCCAGGTCGTTGTTCACCTTGCCGTAGCGCAGCACCACCGCGCCCTTGTGGACGAGGTCCAGCCCATATTCAAATTCTGGATGCTCCGTCTCCACGCGCTCGCCCGTGAAGGCAAACCAATGCTCGATGCGGGCGGCTTCGCGCGCCATGCTTTGGAGGGTCACCAGCTGCGGTTCACTCGCCCAGTGAGTCGGCTGCTGCTGCCCGGTCAGGGCCATGACCAGCCATGGCTGCTCTTCGTAGCCATCCTTACCTTGGGCGTAGGTTTTGCCAAATTCGTAGAAGGCCAGGTCCTCGTTTTGCCGGTTCTGGTTGTAGGCAATGGACTCCAGCATCCCGTGCAGCAACGTGGGCCGCAGGATGCCCAGGTCTTCACTCAAAGGGTTGACCAGGTGAACCGCCCGCTCATCGCCCAGCGTAGCCGGAACCAGCGAGTTGTTCATGATTTCATAGAAGCCGTTGGCCGAGAGGTGGTCGGCAAATTTTTCCTTCAGGGCATTGCGATCGAAATACGGCTCGAAGTCTACCGAGGCATGCAAAGCCGCGGGTGTCTCGATGTTGTTGTAGCCATATACGCGGAGCAGGTCCTCCATCACGTCCACGTCCCGCTGCACGTCTACCCGGTAGGGAGGCACCTCCAGGTGCAAGGTATCCCCATCTTTGTCTTCGGCCGCCCTGATTTCCAAGGCTTTCAAGATATCCAGAATGGTATCTTTGCCCAGGTCTTTACCGGTGATGCGGGTAAATTTGCGGAGGGAAAGGTCGATATGGAAAGGGGGGAAATCGGACAGCCTGATGTCGCTGAGCTGCGAAGCCTTGCCTCCGGCAATTTCCACGATCAGGCTGGCAGCCCGCATGGCCGCGATCGGCGCCATCTGCGGGTCGGCTCCCCGCTCGAAGCGGAAGGAAGAATCGGTACTCAGCCCCAACCGTTTGGCGGTGCGCCGCCCCGTGCCGGGATCGAAATAGGCTGATTCGAGAAAAATTTTTTGCTTTTTCTCCGTGCCCCCGGAGTTTATGCCGCCCATCCCCCCGCCAATACAAAGCGGGCGTTCGGCGTCGCAGATCATGAGGTCTTCTCCGGCTTTGAGGGCTTGTTCTACTTCGTCTAAGGTGACAAAGGCCATGTCTTCATCCATGGTGCGAACCACCACCTTTCCTCCTTTCAGTTCGTCGGCATCAAAAGCGTGGAGCGGGTGGCCCAGCTCGTGCAGCACGAAGTTGGTGATGTCGACGATGTTGTTGATCGGGCGCAGGCCGATGCTGCGCAGGCGGCTTTGCAGCCACTCAGGGCTCTCCCCGACGGTTACGCCTTCGAGGTAGAGGGAGCAGTAGCGCTTGCAGCGGTTCTCGTCGGCGATGGTCACCGGAATAGGATTGGGACCGGAAAGCTGGCTTTCCTCCAGGCTGATCGCGGGCAGCTTGGCCGCTTGGCGCAGGTAGGCTCCCAGGTCGCGGGCCGCGCCGAAGTGCGAAGCGCCATCTACCCGGTTGGGCGTGAGGTCGATTTCTAAGATAAAGTCTTGCTCCAGGTCGAGGGTATCGGCAAAAGGGGTACCGGGCACCAACGATGCGGCTAGCACCATGATGCCCTCATGCGCCTCGCTGAGGCCCAGCTCGTCCTCGGCACAGATCATGCCCAGCGAGACCTCGCCCCGAATCTTGCCTTTTTTGATTTTGAAGGGCTCCTCCTTGCCGAAAGGCTTGAGGACGGTCCCTACCGTGGCCACCGGCACCTTCTGGCCCTCAGCTACATTGGGGGCGCCGCAGACGATGGAAAGGGGCTCGGCCTGCCCTACTTCGACCTGACAAATTTGCAGGCGGTCGGCATCGGGATGCGGCCGCACTGCCTGCACCTGCCCCACAACCACCCCGTCGAGGTGCTCGGGCGCCCCGCCGATGGCTTCGATTTTTCCCACTTCCAGGCCAAGCTGGGTGAGGGCATCGGCTGCTTCACGAGGTGAGAGCTCGGTATCTATGTATTGCTTGAGCCAGTTATACGAAAGGTTCATGGACTGGAGGATAAAGACAAAACCACCAAAAAGCGGGCGGCGGCTTATTTTTCCCGGAAAATTGGCCCAAAGGTAGAAAATTTGGGAGAAAGGGAGAAGGGGTGCCCTACTTGCCACCAGGGTTTTCCTATAAAACCTTTCCCGGCGCTAATCTGCGATTAGTGCCGACTAAAACCGGAATTTGTAATTCCCCTTTGGCTAAGCTGGCATGCTGGGGAATTACAAATTTCCCGTTTAGTGCGCACCCATTCGGAAACGGGCAGCACGTTGGCCTCATGGCCTACTTTTTACAGGAAAGCCCTGCCTACTTGCCACAGCGATTTCTACCCAGCTACGAATCGCTACCCGCTTCGAGCCTTCCTGGCTTGAAGCGCCTTTTCCCATTCAGGTGGCAGCCCTTCCCCACAAAAAAAGGCCTCCCGGAGGAGGCCTTGTGGTTTTCATGGAACTGCCGAGGGCTAATGCCTTACCACCACCTGATGGAGCTGCGGGGCTTGCCCGGAAAACTGAACTTTGAGCCAATAGATGCCCGCAGGCCAACTGGCGGTAGGAATTGGATGCGAAAGCGACAGGCTGGTGGCCATCGGGGGGAGGGAGGCTTGGTAGAGCCGTCGTCCTTGCAGGTCCACGGCTTCCAGGCTAAGGGCCTGTCCGGCAGGCAGATTTCCCCTGATTTCCAGCTGTTGGTCGGCGGGGTTGGGGAAAAGCCGCAAGCTGAGCTGCTCAGGCACGCTCAGGCTTACGCTGGCACTGCGCAAAGTCGCCCCGTTGGGGGGGGTGGCTTCCAGGCGATAGAGGAGGGAAGGGCCGCTCAACTGCCGCGCATCATAGCTCGAACCGTTCAGCTCGGTCGCGGCCAGGACCGTTTCCCAAACATTTTCTCCTGTCAAGGCCTGCACCCGCAGTTCACTACCTTCAGGCAAGCCTGCGGTCTGCCAATCCAGCTCGGGCAGGCCCCGCAGCCGGTTCCAACTGGCGCGCAGCTGTAGCTCGGCGGTGGGCAGAATCGTGCCCACGTTCATCCCGGCTATCCAGGGCGCATCGGCCACGCCATTGAGCTTGGCCGATTGGTACACGCCCCCGGTGGCGGGCATGGTGGGACTGTGGGACGTCGCCCCAATGTAGAGTTCTGAGCCATTGACCACCAGGGCGCCCGAGGCCCGGGGGTACTCGTTGTAGGACCCGCCAAACACGGCGCAATGGGACATCGTACTGCCATCGCCACTGAGTACCGCCACGTAGAGGTCGTAGTTGCCATTCAAGCTGGCCGACATGGCATCTATGGGGAAATCAGGAGAGCGGGTCGCGCCTACCATGAAGGCTTCGTCGAATTCATTGATCCGGATCGACTTGACATATTCTCCGTCCGAACCACCGATGTAGGTTCCGTAGAGCAGGCTGCTGCCGTCGGCGCTGATGCGGGCGGCAAAGGTGTCCCCGTTGCCCAACTGTGGATGGTTTCCTGCCATGAAAGGCTTGGCAGAGACCGGAAAATTGGTCGAGTAGCTGGTTCCAGCAATGAAAGCCTCCCCGGCGCTGTTGATATCGACGCTGTAGCCACCGTCACTGTCGGTACCGCCCAGGTAGGTAGCGTAGATCAAGCTGCTGCCATCGGCGCTAAGCCGGAAAAGAAACGCATCCTCGGCGGTGTAGCCAGGGACGAAATTCGCAGTGGGCTGCAAGGAGCCAACGGTCGTCGGCAAATTGGCGGAGCCAGTAGCCCCGGTCACATACACCTCGTTGGCCGCATTGAGGGCCATGCCGTTGGCAATGTCGTAGCTGTTGCCACCAAACAAGGTGCTGTAGACCAGGGTGCGGGCATCGGGCTTGAAGTGGGTGACGAAGGCGTCCCCATTGCCCTGTTGGGTTTGGGAAAAAGCGTCGGCCGTAGCCGGAAAGTCCGCAGAAAGGGAATAGCCGGTCAGGTACACGCCCTGGCCGTTGACCTTGAGGTCGTAGATATAATCGCGGTCGCTGCCGCCGAGGTAGGTAGAGGTCAGCAGTTGCGTCCCATCGGCACTTATTCTGGCCAAAAACCCCTCGGTAAGGCCCCCGCCACTGCTCGCCTGAAACGCGTTGGTGGTGGTAGGATAATCGGTAGAGGAGGTGTAGCCGCAGACATAGGCTTCGCCCAGGTCATTGACCCCGATACCATAGCCCAATTCCCAGCTGGTTCCGCCCAGGTAGCTGGCGTAGACCAAGGCATCCCCGTAGCCAGATATTTTGATTACGTAGCTGTCTATGCCGCCCCCATAGGTGTTTTGGTAAATGCCCGGGGTGACGGGAAAGTTCGCCGCTTTGGTGTAGCCCGTCGCGTAGAGGTTGCCCTGCGCGTCGCGGTCAATGGCCATGAGGTAGTCATCTGAGGTGGCCGTATGGAGAAAGGTCCCCCAATCCAGGGTCACCGGGTCAATGACCACCGGGTAGCCGGCGTGATAATTTCCCAGAAGCGCAAAGCCTACTGTCTGTGCATCGAGCAACACGTAGCTGCTGGCGATCTCGTTGCGCTTGCTGCCGAGGTCTTGATAGGTGTAAGGGGCTGCTTCGCGCACCGTACCCCAGGCCGTGTGAATGAGCAGGTCGCCATTGCTGGCAATTTCCAGTTCTTCGATGCCCTCCAGGCGCAGCTGGATATCGCCCACCTCAGCCCCAGGACGCAGCACGAAATCGTACTTGAGCTGTGCCTGGCCCGTGTGGTAATAGTGAAGGTCGATCTGGTCGTAGAGGTCATCATACCAGACGCCGCCATAGCGGCTCACGCCCGTCACCCACTGCGAGGGATCGCTCCCCCGGAAATAGTTGATGGCTCCAGGTAGAGGGATCTCGCTTCGAGGCTCCGTGGCAGGATTCATGCCCACGAAGGTCATGTTCCAGACCAGGGCTTCCAGCTCAGTCGCTTCCTCATGGTGAGTAAGGTCACAGATTTCGCGGTTTTCTTCGCTTTCGCCAGTCAGAATCTCATGGACCAGGGCGAAGCTGAGGCCGTGGTCCAGGAAACGTACCTGGGCATTGGCCGTGTAGGTCTGATAGCGGATGGGAGCGATGAATTGCCCCAGGTTCTCTTCAAAATGGCTGCCCCCGGTGGCGGCAGCGCTATGGTTGCTGTAGGAACGGGCAGATGCGGTAATAAGGATCAGGGAAAATGAGCACAAGAGCAATGTGCAGGACCAAACCCTTGTTGCGAACATAGAATGATTTGTGTTTGGATGGGAGGGGTTCGCAGCAAAAGTCGGGGGAATACCAGGGAAGAAAAACCTAGTTTAGGGGTAGTTATTTACATGATTCCGGAATGCTTGAAAGATAAAATTTTATGTAAGCAAAATAGCCAAACAGCAACCGGGAAGCCCCGCGCTGCGGGCCGGAAAAAGGCCACAGCCTCCCGCTGACTCCAGGCGCTGTTTTTCTCCCCACCAAACTATTTTATCAGATGTAATATTTTGCTGCCTTGGTTTTAGGCTCGCACTATACACGCCTGAAAAATTGCGGTTTATCGGCCTAAGTTAACCGCTCAAGCGAGTAACACAGGGCAAATGATGTAAGAATGCCCCCAGAGATGTAGGCCAATTCGTAGGCTATTTTTCCAAAATGCCGGAAGTTTCTCCTGCTCACCCGCTTACCCGCGCCAACCCCAATCCGGGCCGGTCGAGCGGGTAAAGGTAACCCGCTTCGAGGCGAAAGCCTCCGCTAACGATGTTGCGGGCGAGGTCGAGGTGGCCGTCGAGGTCCAGGTAACGGGTGTGGGGGCAGGCAAGGGCTACGTGCAAGGCCGCGGCAATGCTGATCCGGCTCTCGTCGTTGCAGCCCCACATCAGCTCGATGCTGGCCTGGGCAGCAATGCCCGCGATGCGCAAGGCCGGGGCGATGCCGCCACATTTCATGAGCTTGATGTTGAAAATACCGCAGGCGGGATCGCCCTGGGCCAAGGTAAAGGCATCGGCCGGACTGAGCAAGGCTTCATCAGCGGCGAGGTGACGGCGCAGCTCCGCCGGCAACTGGCGCAGGGCTGCGACTTCACCTTTGGGCAAAGGCTGCTCGATCAGTTCCAACCCCAGGGCCCTGGTAGCCTCCCAGAAGTGCAGCAGCTCCTCGCGGATATACCCTTGGTTGGCATCAACGCGGATGCCCATCT
Source organism: uncultured Bacteroidia bacterium (assembly GCA_964542415.1). Taxonomy (GTDB): domain Bacteria; phylum Bacteroidota; class Bacteroidia; order J057; family J057; genus CAZIVQ01. The sequence goes on from CAZIVQ010000015.1 coordinate 11,548, forward strand.
CCGGGCCAAAGCGCTGCCGCAGGGCCTCCAGCCGGACGATGTCTTCGTCCACATCATGGCCAAGTTTTACCTTGAGGATGCGAAACCCCCGCTGCTGGTATTCTTCAGCCTCCTCCAGGGTCTCGGTCACGTCCTTGATGCCGATAGTGATAGAAGTGAGCATGCGGGCGTGTCGCTGGCCCAGGTAGCGCACCAGCGGAATCCCCAAGCCTTGGGCAAAGAGATCGTGCAAGGCGAGGTCCAGGGCCACCCAGGCCCCCGGCGCGTTAGGGAACCATTCGCCCAGCTGCTCACACAGCCGCCGCAGCTCGCGTACGTCTTCCCCTAGCAGGGGCGCGAGGGCCTCACCCGTGGACAGCAGGTCATAGGCTTCGGCAGTTGACATGCCGACCACGGCCGGGCTGAGGTTCGCCGCGCCGAAGCCTGTGCGTCCTTCTTGGGTATCAATCTCCACGATCAGGTTTTCGACCCGGTTCACCGTCCGGTAGGCGATGGTGTAAGGCCGGGTAAGCTCCATTTTTTCCAGCCGTACCCGGATATCAGTGATCTTCATAGTTCAGTTTGCGTGGTCTGCGCTTCTCCCCCTTACCCGACGCTGTCGATCCTTCATTCTTTTAACACAGCGACGATTTCCTCGATTTTCTCCTCCACCGCCGCTTTCCCGATTTCATAGGCCCGGTCCATCGCCCCCAAATCAAAGGTCCCCACTTCGACGAGGGCCTCTGGAACAATGACCACGTCGCATTTGGCCATACGCTCCCGCACCCCGGTGTCGATGCCGAGCTCGATTACCCGCTGCCCTATGTCGAAGGTGCTGTCGAGGTCCTTGCGGTCGACTTTGCGCATCGGGCTTATGTTCATGCCAATGAGAACATCGCAAGTATAGAGGAGGGGTTCGTAGGGGAAATTGTTGAGAATGCCGCCATCTTGGTAGAGTTTTCCCTCGATCTCTACGGGAGAGAAAATGAGGGGAAAAGCGGCCGAGGCCAATACGGGCTTGATCAGCGGCCCTTCAGAGAAAAGGCGGAGTTTGCCGGATACAAGGTCGGTGGCGGCTACCCACAGTTTACAACGCAGGGCGCTGAAGTCGTCTTCTGGCAGGTATTTTTCAAAGGAATCGGCCAGTTTCTCCGCGTCAATCAGGCCCGGTTTGCGCCAGGTAAAATGGTCGAGGCTGAAGGGATTTTCTTCTTTCCAGAATTGTCGTACCTGCGCAGGGGAACAGCCCCCGGCATAGAGCGCCCCCACAATGGCACCGGCACTCACCCCGGCAATGCCGTAAGGCTGGATGTCGTGGGCTTCCAGAACCTCCAGCAACCCGATGTGCGCCAACCCTCGTATCCCTCCCCCGGACAAAATCAACCCAAGTTTTTTCATAGAAATGGACTTTCTGGTGGTGGCCAGTTTGTTTCGCTGAGAATCACTTCATGAACTTCATGCCAACCTCCAGCAAAACCTGCCGGTCCTCCTGGGTGGCAATGCCTTCAGCGAGGCGACGAACGAGGGCCGGGGCCTGGACATCACTGATGCCCATGCGGCCCGCAACCCGCACAATGTAAGCCAGCTCCTCGGGCGATTCTTCCTGGTCTGCCAGCATCATCTCCACCAGCTCGATCAGCTCCAGCATCCGGGATTCCGGCTTTTGGGGCAAGGTTTCCGGTCCTTCCTGAGGTTCTTTGAGCAAGGCATAAAATTCTTCCGGAGAGATCTTCAGGCTGCTGGCCACTGCTTGCAGCAGCTCTTGCTCCGCCGGGTCGAGCACCCCATCGGCCATAGCCAACCCCAGCAGCCGACGGAAGCGGCTCCGGCGCTCTTTTTTTTTACGTGAAACCCAAAAAGACATGACCCATGCTTAAAAAAATGACAAACGCTTTGGCGTGGGCGAAGTTAAAGCTTCTGACGCACTTTCCTAGCTGGACCCTACCGCTCATTTATCCTTTCTCCTCCTCTTTATGAACCCAGACGAACTTTACCTGCAACTGGCTTTGGCGCAAGCCCATCAAGGCCAGACCCCATTTGGCTGCGTGATCGTGCGTGACGGCACGGTCGTGGCCCGGGCACATAACACGGTGCAGGCCAGCCAAGATGCCACCGCCCACGCCGAAATCAATGCCCTCCGCCAGCTGGGATATAAAGCTGACGGTCCCCTGACCCTCTACACGACCTGCGAACCCTGCCCCATGTGTATGGGCGCGATCATCTTCGCCGGCATAGACCGGGTGGTCTATGGGGCCAGCATTCCAGACATCACGCCTTTTGTCTCCCAGATCGACCTGCGGTGCGCCGAAATCGCGGCCCGGAGCTTTCGGCCGGTGCGGGTGAGCGGCGGGCTGCTACGGGAGGCTTGTATGGCCCTCTGGGGGGACCAGGATCAGTAGATCGCCGGGGTGAGAATGATCTCGATGCGGCGGTTTTTAGCCTTGCCCAAGGCCGAAAGGTTGGTGGCTTGGGGCTGGAAAGCCCCCCGGCCTGCGGCGATGAGTCGCTCGGGTGCCACCCCCCGGCCAATGAGTTCGCGCACCACCGTGTTTGCCCGGTCGACACTTATGGCCCAGCTGTCGCGGCGTTCGTTGGCAGCCGCTTGCTCCTCGCTGTCGGCATGCCCCTGCACCATGATGAGGCTGCTGGGGTATTGCCCATTGAGGGCCTGGGCCAGGTCGTCGAGGTGGCGCAGGTCGGCTTCGGATAGCCTGGTTTGGTTAGAAGCAAAAGTGATCTCATCGCTGAGCTTGAGAAAGCCCTCCCCCCCGAGGTAGGGGGGCCTCAGGCTGGTTTCGGAAGCAGGAGGCAGCGCTTGGCCGGTGTCCCTCGCAGGCTGAGGGGCGGTTTGGCTCACCCCACTGTCAGCAGGAGGAGAGGTGGGAGCCGGGCGGGTGATCACAATGGGCAGGGAGGCCGGTTGCCGGTTGAGCACCTTGGTGATATAGCCCTGCAAGCTGTCGCGAATTTCGCTTTCCATGTAAAGCTTATGCGAAAGGACCCGGTTCTGCCGGGCCAGGTAATTGTATTTATCCTCGCTGACCATACAGGCACTTAGCAGCACCGCCAGCATCAAGAGCAGCGTGTTTCGGTTCATGGCAAAAGGAAAAGGGTGACCCCTGCCCCGGCAAAAAAGGGGTAGGATACCTCCAAAGGTAACCTTTTATCCTGAAATCCTCCCAGTTGCCCCATTCGCAACTTGTCGCTGAGGGAGGCCACTATCCGATCATTCTGCCCAATACCTAACCTGAGAGCGGGAGGGCG
>CAZIVQ010000016.1:0-12082 GCA_964542415.1 uncultured Bacteroidia bacterium
CCTACCGCTGGTTTGTGGTGACCATGTTTATCTTATTGCCGGTGCTGGTGCGGGTTTTTACTTCGGAGCTACCTACATCAGTTATGCGATGAACGTGGCGTGGCTGGTGCCGCTGTTTTTGGGCATGCGCTTTGTCCTGGACTTACCCTACCGCTGGTTTGTGGTGACCATGTTTATCTTATTGCCGGTGCTGGTGCCGGTTTTTTTTCGTTGGAGCCGGGCGGCCTGGATCCATATTTTTGTCAGTTATGACCCGGTAGCGGCGAGTGAGCCCCCTCAGGAAGAAGGTTGATGGCCCGTAGCCAGGTTTGTCTTTTCATCGCCGTAGGACTCGACCTCACCATCGCGCAGGCGGATGACCGCCCGGGCGTGCTGGGCGATGTCTTCTTCGTGGGTCACGAGAATGATGGTGTTGCCCGCAGCGTAGAGGGCTTCGAGGAGTTCCATGATCTCGTAGGAAGTCTTGGTGTCGAGGTTGCCAGTGGGTTCATCGGCAAGAATGATGGAGGGGCGGTTGACCAGGGCGCGGGCGATGGCTACGCGCTGGCGCTGCCCACCGGAAAGTTCGTTGGGTTTGTGGTCCATACGGTCGCCAAGGCCGACCTGCTCCAGCACTTCGCGGGCGCGGGCTTCGCGGGTGCTTTTGCCCAGCCCGGCGTAGACCAGTGGCAGGGCCACGTTGTCCAGGGCCGTGGAGCGGGGCAGCAGGTTGAAGGTCTGGAAGACAAAGCCGATCTCCTCATTGCGGATCCGGGCCAGCTCGGCATCGTTCATGGTGCTGACCTGTTTGCCATTGAGGGCATATTCGCCGGCGCTGGGGCTGTCGAGGCAGCCTATGATGTTCATCAAGGTCGATTTTCCCGAACCCGAGGGGCCCATGATGGCCACGTACTGGTTAGGAAAAATCTCCAGGCTGACCCTGCGCAGGGCGTGGATCTTGACCTTGCCCATGATGTAGGTCTTGCGGATGTCTTGCAGCAGAATGACAGGGTCCATGGCGGCAGCTGATTAGAAGGGCAAGGTACGAATTATGGGGGAGATGGGGGAGGGAAAGGCTGGGACTAATTTCCAATTTTCGGGGCTTTGACAAACTCAGCTTTCGAAAAAGCGCTCCCAGCGCATGCCGAATGGGGTACACCATGGAATAGCCTGAGGAAAATTGGCCTACACCCGCTTATGGTATCCCGATCATAGGCTAATTTTTTGGGCAATTTGTCATATTTCATCCGTCTTTGCCGTATCTTCAAAAAAGATCGTTCAACCAGTTACCTATGCAAGACCTCGTGATTTCCGCAGACATGCTACAGCAATTACAGACGTCTCCCTCCGAGTTAAGGGTTGACCTAGCAGTTTATTTATATGACAAGGAGCGTATGACCATGGGGCAGGCGAAAAAGCTGGCCGGACTGACCCAAATTCAGTTTCAGCAAGAGCTGGCCAAGCGAAATGTCTTCATCAAATATGATGTCGAAGACTTCGAAAAAGACTTGCGTACTTCTGAAGAGCTAGGTTAGCATGTTGGTTAGAGGTACATCAATTTTCACAAGGATTAAAAATAGGCCCCCCATTCGGCAGGCTCAGGGCAGGCCTTCGACAAGCTTCCCGCTTCACGGGACTTTTTTCGGTAGCTGAGCGCCTGTGGTGAGTTTGTCGAAGCCTCAGAAAAATGAAATCTGACGTACACGCCCAGCCAGCAGCCAGGAATTATAGGATAAACATCATGGGAGTGAGTGAGGGGTTTTCCAATCGGTTTCATACCCGTGTAAGCAAATGTTCCATTTTTGCTATATTGAACGGAAATTTAAGCAGAACTCAATTATGCACATCAAGGAGCTGAAGCTAAAACTCATTGATCAAATCTTAAAGACCGATCAGCCAGAGAAGCTGGAAGCGATTTGGTTGCAGCTAAGTCGCGAGACACCTGGTACAGTGCATCCTCAACGTAAGTTAGGCTGGGGAAAAGAAATTGTCCTTCACATTGCTGAAGACTTTGATGAAACGCCTCTGGGATAGAGTTGTGATTCCGTAGGCAAAATTTTCTGTCCCCCTCAAAAAAAATCCCGCCCTTCTTCTTGAAGAGCGGGATTTTTTACTTAAAACACGGTCAAACTCAGGACCAGAAACATGCGCTTTCCCCACTTCCCATCTTCACATTTTCCCATCTTCACCTCTTCCCTCCCCTACACCCGTTCGATCAGCATCAGGCTGCGGGCAAAATTGGTGGGGTTTTTCTTGGCATCTTCGTCGTCGAGCAGGTCGTGCTCGATGAGCCAGTTGATGAGCTTTTCCCAGCGCTCACTTTCCATGGTGCCCCAGTTACCTTCTTTGTCAAGAATGGAAGGGGCCAAGGCTTCGAGCGAGTCTTTGAGCAACGCTTCGTTGGAAAAATTGGGGTGGTCGCGCTTTTCGGCTAGCATCAGGGCGGTCCCTGCCGGGTCAGCCGCAGCGTCTTTATAGCCTTTGCCGGTAGCTTCGAGAAAGCGGGTCAGCAGCTCGGGCTTGGCCGTGGCAAAATCACGGTGGGTCAGCAGCGTGGGCGTGTAGCCATACGGGATGCCATAGTCTTCAAGCTTGAAGACATTCAGCTCCACGTTTTTGTGGCGAGCCTCTACCCCTTCCCAAGGCAAAAACACCCAGGTAGCATCGATCTGTCCATCCATGAAGAGGTTCGGAATCTCCAATTTTGGCGGGCGCACCACTTCAAAGGTGCCTTCCCCTCCATCGGCTTTGACCATGGCCCGGATCATGGGTTCTTCGAAGCGGGCAGCGTAAGAGCCATACACCTTGCCATCAAATTTGGCGGGGCGGTCGATGCCGCTTTCCTTACGGGTCACGATGGCACTGGTGTTGAGCTGCAACAGCGGGGCCACAGCGATCAGCGGCAGCGGCGTCGGCAGGGTCTGGTAAGAGATGACGCTTTCCGAAGGGGCGATGGCCAGGTCTACCAGCCGCTGAGACAACTTCTTGGCGGGGTTGACCATGTAGGCATCGGATTCAGGCGATATGAGCGCCAGGGCGATATCCGCTTCCCGATAATAGCCTTTCATCAGCGCGGTGTAAATGCCGGCGTGAATGGTATTGGGAGCCCAATCGAGGGCGAGACGTACTGCTTCTAACATAGAAGTATTTGCTAAAAAGGTTCAACTTAATTGTACCGTATCTCTACCAAACGGCTGGGGACAGGGGTTGTTCGACAAGCCCCTTTTCCCTGCCTGATCTGGGTGGCACATCTCCGTAAAATAGCAAACATTTGCTCGTAAGCAAGTGGCAAGGCAATTCCCTCATTCTCGCCAAGGCTCCACCATGATAACTTCCTCACGGTCAACCACCACCAGGCCAGGTGGGTCGCCCTTGCGTTTGCGGATGTACTTGCGGGGGGTGTATTGTACCGGGACCAGGCTGTCGCTTTTTCGCTTGGAGAAAAAGGCGGCCAGCGAAGCGGCGTATTCCAGCACCGCCGGGGGCAGGTCCTGCCCAGCTTTCTGGCGAACAATGACATGGGAGCCGGGGACGTCCTTGACGTGCAACCAGAGGTCGTTTTTGCTGGCAAACTTAAAGCTCAGCTCGTCGCTGTTGCGGGCATTTTTCCCCGCAAAAATGTCGTAGCCCTCGTAGCGATAATGCCGGAAAGGGTACTGCTTACCTTGCGCTTCGGTTACTTGTTGCCGGGCTTTGGCAAAATCCCGCAGGGCTTTCAGCGCATCCGAGTCAAAGCCCTCTTCCTTCAACCTCAGGGCATCGGGCGGGGTGAGCTGCGAAAAAGTGCCGGCCTGCTCCCGTGCATGCGCCAGCTTTTCGGCCACTTCTTCTAGCTGCTCCCGGAGGTGGAGCAGCTGGGTGCGGCGGTCTTTGTGCTTTTCATAATAGCGCGCCGCATTTTCCTGCGGACTCAGCCGCGAGTCAAGCTTGATGGTCACATCTTCGCCCGAATAGAAGTCCTGCAAGACCACCTGCTCAGCTTGGGGCGCAATGATGTGGAGGTTGGCCATGAGCAAATGTCCGATCTCCTCGGGGCTGCGGTCTTGTTCCAATTGCGTCACATGCTGCTGGTAATGGTTCAGTACCTTTTCCAGCTTTTGCACCGGTTTGCCCAGCTCCTTGTCCAGTTCGCGGTGCTGTCGCTGGTAGCGGTCAAATTGGTAGTAGGCCCGGATGAAGGCTTGCAAGGCCGGAAGAATGCCCCGCACAGGTACCCCTTCGGCGGCGGCATCGACCGGGGGAAACAGCCAAAAGCGCACCCTGCCCTCCTCCTTTACCAGATAAAACACCTCATCTTCCACCTCCTCCATTACCCGCCCGAATGCCTCACCAAAAGTCAGCTCTCCTTCGGTCATGTGGTAAAGAATGCGCTCGGCAAAGCGCTTTTCGAAAACCGGGGACATGCGGTGCAAGGCGTCTTTCACGGCGCGCTTGCTGGGAGCAACCGTTTCGGCCAAGGGCGCCGAATCGTAGGGCCCGGGTTCAGCAGAATAGGCTAGGTCGGCGGTTAGTTGTTGGTTGAATAGCTGCACCACCTTCCCCTGCTGCCGCAGCAGCACATTGGCGCTGATGCCGTGCAGCTTGCAGACCATTTCCTGGTCTCCGGCCAGCTCGATGGTGAGTTCGCGCTCGTAGGGGGTGACCCGAAAACCGGTGACTTGGCTGCCTTTCACCTGGGGAAAAAGGTCAACCACGTTGCGGCGGGCTTTGGCGTATTGCTTGTTGGTAAAAAAAAATGTCAGCGGGGTGTGGCAGCCGATGCGAAAGTAACCGTCCTCCAGCTCTACCACCAGCTCATTGCGGTTTTGGGAGAAACAGTTGAGTAGGCGCTGCCCGGTAAAGGCTTGGGAAAGGGCGTCCCGCAGATGCAACAGGGTGAAATAGTGGTAATGCATGGCCCAAAGATACGAGGGCCGGGTGAATAAGATACAGGCAAAAGGAAAGGAAAGCACTGAGCCCCTTTGCTGTGTGGCTTTGGGATTTTAGAGCCCCGTGGGAACATATTCCATTGATAGTCAGCCCTTTCAACCATTTCCGGCTTCCCCATTCATCCCCTATTTCACCCGGTTGACAAAAATCACCCCTTGCTCTGACTTCCTTCATAAATATTCTGCCGCGCTACGGGCAACTTTGTTAGCATGGCAGTACTTCAGGTGCTGACTTAATTTTTTTCGCCCCTATCTGCCTTTTCGCCTTCGCTATGATGAAGAAAATTCTGGTTCCGACAGACTTCTCCGAATGCGCCCAGTACGCGGCGGATGTGGCTATCGACATCGCCGCCCGGCTCGACGCGGAAGTACTGTTTTACACCCGCGTAGACGTCCACCCGCTCTGGGACCAGATTGAGGAGCGCTCCCGGCGGGATTTTCCGGAGTCTTTTGCTCGCATCCAAGAAGCCAAGGTCAAATTTCAGGCGCTGCGGCAGCAATATGAAGACTGCCAGGTCAAGATCAGCTTCGTCTACTCTCATGGGGACCTGGTCCAAAACATCATCGAGACCATCGACCAGGGCCAAATCTACATGATCATCATGGGCAGCCGGGGAGCCGATGGCCACGGCCCGCAACTATTTGGCTCCAATACCCAAAAAGTCGTCAAACATGCCCATTGCCCGGTGATGGTGGTCAAGCAGCCGGTACCTGACATCCGCTTCGAGCACATCGTGTTTGCGTCGGATTTCCGGCCGGAAGCCAAGCAGCCATTCTCCCGCCTGATCGAATTTGCCCGTCATTTTGGGGCCACCCTCCACCTGCTCAACCTCGATGCGCCTCATTCTTTCCAAGAAAATAGCCACCACCCCGATCGGGACATCGTGGCTTTTCAGCGCCTTTGCCAAGACCTTCCCTGCGAGGTCCATGATTTTTCGCAGGTAAATGAAGAACAAGGCCTGGCGCAGCTCACTGCCACAGTTGGCGCGGATCTGGTTTCCCTGGCCCATTATGGGATCAAGCCGCTGAAGCGTATCTTTACCAGCAGCCTCACTGAGGCTTTGGTCAACCAGCTGGAAATGCCCATTCTCACGCTGAATACCCGCGAGCTACACCAAAACCTGCAAGGCCGCAAAATGGGCCTGTGGTTTAGCTAAGAGGTACCGACGATGGGAACCGGCTTCGCTTCGTCTTTTTATTGTTCCCGCTTTCCCATGCATGTTACCCCTTGGCTACGCGGCCTCATCAGCCTGCTTTTTTTCTTTCCCTCCCTGCTTCTGGCCCAGCCCGACTGGCTGCCCCAGGCCCGGCAAGACATCGCGGTACTTTGTTCCGACTCCCTCGCCGGACGAGGCTACCAAGACCAGGCGCACCAGCGGGCGGCGGCTTTTATCGCCCGCCGCTTCGACAGCCTGGGCCTGCGACCGCCGCTCCCAGAAGATCGCTTTTTGCAGATTTTTCCCCTGAAAATCAACCGCATCAGCAGCGCCCGCCTCACCCTCAATGGCCAGATCTTGCTACCGGGGGCAGATTTCATCGTGCATCGCATGAGCGCCGGGGGAGAACTGCCGCGCACCTCCGTCGTGGACCTCGGCCATGGCCTGGAACCACCCCGGCAGCGCGTCAAAGGCCGCATCGTCCTCATCCGGGCTGGCTGGCCCGCTGAGGTAGCCAACAGCAGCGAACTGAAAGATCAATACCAAGATTTCTCCCGCCCCGAAGCCCGCATAGAGGCCGTGGCGGCGCGAGGAGCGGTGGGGGTCGTTTTGGTGCAGAATAAGCTCACCGCTGGCTTCGCCCGGGAGACCTTCGGCCTGCCGGTGGTCGAGCTGCTGGAAGACCGCCTGCCCAAACGGGTACGCAAAGCTTCGCTGCAAGTAACCGCGGAAATGGCGCGCCTCAACAGCTACAATGTCCTGGGCGTGGTGCCCGGCACCACCGAACCGGACAGTTTCCTGGTGCTCACCGCCCACTACGACCACCTCGGGCGGCTGGACAGTGCCATCTTTGCCGGCGGCAATGACAACGCCTCGGGCACGGCCCTGCTGCTGGCTTTGGCGGCGCATTTTGCAGAAAATCCCCTTCCCTACTCGCTGCTCTTCATCGCTTTTGGGGGAGAAGAAACCGGCCTGATCGGCTCGGGCCACTATGTCCACCGGGAGCCGGTCATTTCCCTGGCCCGCATGAAGTTTCTGCTCAACCTCGACCTCATGGGCAATGGCGACGAAGGCATCATGGCGGTAGGCGGCAAAGATTTCCCCCCTCAGTTCGACCAGCTCGTGGCCCTGAACGACAGCCTGCAAGCCGTACCTGTGGTTCGCGCCCGCGCCAACGCCCCGAACAGTGACCACTACTTTTTCCTCCAGCAAGGGGTGCCCGGCTTTTTCATTTACACCCTCGGCGGCCCGCCCCATTACCATGACATCTACGATACCGCCGCTAACCTTCAGCTTTCACGCTACGAGGAGGTGTTTGGGCTGCTCGAGGCGTTTCTGAGGAGCCGGGGAGAATGAAAATCAGGGGTATCACTTTTTCCGGGCCTGCGTATGAGAAAGCGATACCTGATTCTTTATGATTACCTTCTACCGCCCTGCTCAAAGTGAATTCTGCGACGAAGTCGAAGAAACCCTGCGCGAATGGACCCTCACCTTCCGCGTCAAATCCACCGAAGGCGAACCACGCCTCGAAGACAGCCTCGACCGGGGCGAGGGCGAAACTGGCATCAAAGCCTACCTTGACCGCTTGCGCCTGGAGCTGCGCCAAGGCCTTGTTTTCCAATCCGATACCTGCTCAGTGGATCCGGCCAATGGCAAGACCTGCTGATGGCATTCCCCGCCCTGCTTAAGTCACCAACCCCTTCCCAGCGCGATCCAGCGCCTGGGCAAAGTCCGCCTGCAAATCCACCAAGGCTTCCAGCCCCACCGACAACCGCACCAAGCCAGGGACCAAGCCGATCTGAGCTTGTTCTTCGGGAGAATGGGTCGCGTGCGAGGTGTTGAACGGCAGGCTGATGAGGGTCTCTACCCCGCCGAGGCTGGTGGCCGGCGTAGCCAGCCGGACATGGTCGAGCAAGGCGAGGGCGGCCTCGTTGCCGCCATGAAGCACGAAGGAAAGCATGCCTGTTGCGCCTTGCGGCAGCAAGGTCTCCACCAACTTCGCCTGCGGGTAGCCGACTCGACCGGGGTAAATGACCCGGGCGACCTCCGGCCGCGCCGCCAGCCAATCGGCCAGGGCGACAGCGGTCTCGCGCTGGGCGCGCACCCGCAGGGGCAAGGTCTTGAGGCTGCGCTCCAGCAAAAAGGCCACTTGGGGTTCTAGCGCTCCTCCGAGCAGAATGTGCTTACTCCAGATCAGGTCGATCAGCTCCTTTCGCCCCGAAACCACCCCCGCCATCAGGTCCGAATGGCCGCCCAGGTACTTGGTCGCGCTATGGATCACGAGGTCGGCCCCGTGATCCAGCGGCCGGAACTGGATGGGGGTGAGGAAAGTGTTGTCGACTGCGAGCAGGGCCCCTTGGCGGTGGGCAAGGGTGGCGAGTTCAGGTACCGGCGCGAGCTTGAGCAAAGGGTTGGAGAGGGTCTCGCAGTAGATCAGCTTGGTGTGTGGTCGCAGGGCTGCGGCCACCGAAGCGGCCGAGTCGGGCTCGGCCCAGCTCACTTCGATGCCCAGGCGAGGCAGCTCATCGCGGAGCAGGGCAGCGGTGCCGCCGTAGACGTCCATGGTGGCGACCACATGGTCGCCCGCACTCAGCAGGCCCAGCAGGGTGGCGCTGATAGCCGACATGCCCGAGGCGGTTACCAGGCTGGATTCGGCCCCTTCGAGGGCCGCCATTTTTTCCTGCACCGCCCACTGGTTGGGGTTGCCGTAGCGGCTGTAGACGGCGATTTCGCGCCCTCGTTGCTCGGCAATGGCCTGGTAGGTCTCCGGCGTGAAGCGAAAAGTGGTGGTTTGGTAAATGGGCGTACCTACCGCCCCGAAGCGCGGTTCATGCCCCTGCCCGGCATGGATGGCCTGGGTTTCCGGTTGGAAGGTGTTAGGGTTCATGCCGGAAAATCCAGGATTTTGGGGAGATGGCCAAATGATCGTCCCCTTTTCTTTTTACCCTCTGCGGAACCTGAGCCAGCCGGACCGGTGAGAGGTAGGGCTTTTTGGGGGCCAATGCCGTATCTGGGGGCCTATTCTGATAATCCTGTCAGCGTTTTTGGGAACGCCGACAGGGTTTGAAACGATAAATTGATTTCGAACGGAGGAAAACATTTGCTTCACCATTTACCATCCGAAGCAGCGCTAGTTTTCCTTACAAAAAGCCCTAATTCACCTCTTCCACCTCATACAAGCCGGTTTGCTGTTTAATGACGATGTTTCTGCGGTCGAGGCCTTTTTCGGTAAACGACTGCCATTCAGTGGTGGGAAACAAGGTTTTCAAGGTTCCTTCTACATATACCTCCGCTGCCAGTTCAAAGTCAGGCACCACATTGACCCAGCGGTAGGAGAAGGTCAATTTCCGCCGCTTCTTTTCGTAGCGGTACTCCAGCACGGGCCAGGTAGCTTCGCCCAGAAATTGACGGAACAGGGCCGTAACTTCGTTGCTCAGGGCCTGGGAGAAGTAGTCTTCCAGGGCCTGGGTGGTGAGGGGTTGGGCAGAAAAAGCTGGGCCCATGTCTCGTAGCAGGCGCTCCCAGCGTACCTGGTTGTTGCACAATTCGCGTAGCGAATGAAAGAGCCAGAGGCCCTGGGCGGTTTCGTCCATGCGACCCGCCTTGAGGGCTTCGAGGTATTGGCGGGTGGCGGCAGTGCCTTTTGTTTGTTCGGCATAACTCAGGGCGGCATAGGCAGAGACTACCGGCTGAATCCAGCTATCCTCTGGAGCTGCGCTCCAATTCCAACCCTGAAGCCAGAAGCTGGCCAGGGAAGCAAAAAGGCCAGTTTGGCCCAGGGTTTCTTCCCCTTCTGAAGCAGCCCCGAGGCGCCAGTAGGCGGTCTCTGGCAGGTGCAGCCCTTGATTCCAGGCAGCACAGGGGCCCCAATAGCGGTCCAGGTACTGAAGCATGCGCTGCAAGCGCTCGGTATCTTCTTTGGCGGGCAGGGTGCCGTCCACCAACAGGTGCAGCCCCAGGGTACGCTGCCTGCCTTGGTAGGTAAGGGGCAATTTTTGAGAAATGTAGTTGCCGATATGAAGGGATAGCTCACTGGGACGGATGGGACCGCCTAGCACAAAAGTCCATTGGCGAAATTCGCCAGGCTGCGGCTGGTAGGTGAGCAGCTCGCCGGGGGCCAGCACCTTGAGGCCTTTTTCAAAAATGACTTGCAGCTGCATGGTGTCGGCTGGGGCAGGGAGGTTGGGCCACCAGGCGGCCCCGAGCAGGCTCACCAAGGGGCGGCCTCGTTCGTCGCGGTCCCAGACCGCCCCTGAGCTGGCGGGCGGATCTTTGGCCAGCAAGGGGCTACCCGCAAAGACGATGGCTACCCGCTCGGTATCGCCGCGACGCAGCCGGTCTGGCAGGCTGACCGTCACCGCATCACCTAGCTGCCGGTAGGAAACTTCTTTGCCTCCCACCCGCACCCGGGCCGCCCGCAGGCTGTGATGCAGGTCAAAGCTGACCTGCTCGCAGGGGCTGGTAGCGGTAAAGGTAATCTCGCTCGTACCGGCAACCCGTTTCAATTCGGCATTGATCTTTACTTCCAGGTCGTAGCGGCGTACCTCGATAGGTTGCTGGCTCCAAAGCGGCATCAGACTGAGCCAGGCCCAGACACATAGGCTCCATAGGTGCTTCATGGCGGGCAAATTAACCAAAAAGAATGAGAGAAATAGGCGTTTTTCGTCTCCTGCGGCTTCCCCCGGCCTTACTATATTGGGGCTGGCCCCACGGATCATCGGGGCATCCACACGCTTGCTAAACCGGCCTGGCAGTTGTAATCAAATTTGGCCATATTAGCGTACCATTCAATGAAAACCCCGGTGGTTTTTCTCAATTCCACCCCCAATATAAAAAGTTATGAAAGCCTATTGGTTAATCTTCGTGATGCTCACCGCCACCTGGACCACCACCCAGGCTCGGAGCATCGACCGTGCGCCTCTGGAGCCTTTGTCTGCTCCCGAAAGAAGCCTGCTGAGCCAGCAGGCTCAACAACCTGGCTGGGACGACTATGACCAGCCCTATGGTTACGATGAGTACAGCGATGACTTTTATTATTCGCGTCGCTTGCGCCGGTTTCATAGTGTCAGCCCTACCTACAACTGGGGCTATTATGATCCCTTTTTCACCAATGATATCTACTTCGTCATCGGTACGCCTTATTGGAGCCGCTGGAACAGCCGCTACAATCCCTGGCGCCCCCGCCGTCAGGTGGTAGTGAGTGTTTGGGGTGGGTCTGCCTGGGGCTACAGCCCGGTATATGCTACTGGCTGGAACCCCTGGGGATATGATCCCTGGTTTTACCGCAACCAATGGTCGTCTTGTGGCTTTTACAGCTTCAACCATTACTCGAGCTACAACAGTGGCTGGAATTGGGGCTGGAACCGCTACAACCGTGGGTATAACCGGGGCTTCAACCGCGGCTTTAACCAAGGGTATGCTTATGGCTACAACCGGGGCTACCGCAATGGATACAACGATGGCAATTACCGCGGCAACGTCAACAATAGTGACTACTGGTACCAGAGCCGGGCCCGCAACACTGCGGCTCCCCGTCGCCCGGTGAGCAACTATGATCGCCGCCCCACGACCACGACTCGACGCCCGGCCACCACTACGCGCCGTCCGAGTACGGATACCCGCCGTCCGAGCACCTACGATTCGCGTCGCAGCAGCAGCTACGATCGCAGCACCAACACAGGTACGGGCCGCACCGCCTCACCTAGCCGGACGACCAGCCCTAGCCGTCAAGCTTCGCCTAGTCGCAACGCGAGCCCCAGCCGGACTTATACGCCCAGCCGGAACAGCTCACCCAGCCGTCAAGCTTCGCCTAGCCGCAACACGAGCCCCAGCCGGACTTATACGCCCAGCCGGAACAGCTCACCCAGCCGTCAAGCTTCGCCTAGCCGCAACACGAGCCCCAGCCGGACTTATACGCCCAGCCGGAACAGCTCACCTAGCCGTCAAGCTTCGCCTAGTCGCAGCACGAGCCCCAGCCGGACTTATACGCCCAGCCGGAACAGCTCACCTAGCCGTCAA
>CAZIVQ010000016.1:12182-14476 GCA_964542415.1 uncultured Bacteroidia bacterium
GCTTCGCCTGGGCGAAACACGAGCCCCAGCCGGGCCACGCCCAGCCGGAACAGCTCACCTAGCCGTCAGGCCAAGCCCAGCCGCAATACGAGCCCTAGCCGAGCTACGCCTAGCCGTTCGAGCCCAAGCCGTCAGGCTACCCCATCTCGGCGCAGCAGCCCGAGCCGCTCAACGCCCAGCCGGAACAGCAGCTCTTCTCGCCGCCCCTCTGGTGGCCGAAACTAACGACACCAGCAAGCTTTGCCCTTTTGCGCCCCTGCACGCCAGCAGGGGCGCTTTTTTTCTTCCCCCAAAAAAAGTCCACCAACTCCCGAAGGAGCGGCGGACTTCATCCCAAAAAGCAGCTGCTCATGGCAGCTTATTCGTGAAAGATCAACAAGGGTACCTGGGTATGCAGGGCGGTTTGTGCGGTCACGCTGGCGTCGTAGATCCGGCCAAGGAGCTTGGGCCGGTGGGTGAGCATGGCCAACAGGTCGATGTGGTTGTCCTCGACAAATTTTTGAATGCCGGTCAGGGCATCATTGTGGTGAAGGATATAGAAGCTCACCCGCCCTCCGCTGGTCTGCTCCAGGTGGTAGAGTCGCTCGAAAAAGGTGCGCTGGATCCGGTCCCAGTATTCATTTTCTCCCCGGACGTGTACCACGGCGATCTTGGCATCAAGCACCCGGGAGAGGGTTAGCAGCTGCTCAATGACATCGAAATTTTCCTGAGAAAAGTCCGTGGCATAGGCGATGTGTCTGATCTCTTGATAGCGGGCCGAAGCAGGAATGGCCAACACCGGCACCTGTGTGGCCTGCATTACCCCCACGGTCACGCTCCCGAGGGCGGCGAGGCTTTGGCGGTTTTTGCCGCGGGTTCCCATGACGATCATGCTGGCTTTGAGGGCTTCGGCTTCAGCCACAATCTGCTCGACGGGCTGCCCATTGCGCTCTTGGTATGCTACCTCTACCTCAATGCCCAGTTCGGCGAATCGTGATTCGACCATGGGTTGCCAGGAGCTGGCGGTCTCATGGGAACCGCTGAGCCCGTGGGCCGGCTCAGCCACGGCAGCCCCTACGTGCAGAAGCTGGATTCGCGCCCCGAGCTTATGGGCCAACTTCAGGGCGTAGGTAAGGGCATGATCAGAAACGGCTGAAAAATCAGTGGGGAACAGAATGGATTGCATGTCGGCTAAGATTGGGGATTAGAATCAGGCTGAGAAAAAAAGGGACCAGGACGGCCTTATCCGATCCCTTGTTTTCGTGCATGGCTAGCGGATGACCATCGTCGCGATCTGGTCGTTGTAAGTGACGAGTTTTTCGGTTACGCTGCCCAGCAGGAAGGCCGAAAAGTCGGACCGGCCCTGGGCGCCCATGACGATCAGGTCAGTTCCTGCTTCCTGGGCAAATTTGTAGATATGCTTGGCAGGGTTGAAGTGGGTATTTTCCACAAAATGCGGTTCCACCTTCACGCCGCCCAGGTCGATCTTATGAATGAAATCCTGGTACACCTCCTTTACATTTTCCCGGATGATCTCGGCAAACTGTTCTCGGGTACGCAGCAATTCGAAATGCAACTCCGAAGGCACGTCATAGACATGCAGGCATTGGACCGAGGCATTGGGGGCGCGGTAGCGGACAAAGTCGACGGCTTGCTGAAGAGCCAGCTGCGAATAGGCCGAAAAGTCTACGGGCACCAAGATGCGGGTAATTTTGGCTTCGATGTGCTCGGGCACAAAAATCACAGCGCTTTCAGACCGGCGCAGCAAACGCCGCGGCTCTACTCCGCTGGCAGCGTCGATTTTTTTGCGGCCTAAGATGGTCAGGTCGATGTTTTTGACTTTTTGCCAATGCAGCAGCTGAGGGGTCACCTTGCCCTCAATTACATCAAACTCGTAGGTTATGTCATCTGCCTCACCAGAAAGGTGTACGGTGTCTTGCATCACCCTCCGGATCCGTTCGTCGAGCGGCATCTGGGTGCCACTTACCGAATGGGTATCCAGCACCGCTACGGGTACCTCAAGGGTGGGCGCAACATGGAGCAGGTAAGCTTTGACGTCGCTGCGGCCCTGTGCGAGCAGTTTCAGGTAGCTCAATAATTGCTGATCAATCTCTGAAAGATCCATCGCAACCAGCATTCGATTTAACGCTTTCATAGGAAGGTCATTTTCATCGAACTTATCGATTTTTCCTTCCAAAATGCATGAGCGCTATCATCCTGACCCATGATAAATGTCACCTCAAACTGACTGAGTAAAGGGGAGAAAATAAGCCGCACCAGCAGGCAGCTATTTTTCGATGACTCAAGGAATAAAA
>CAZIVQ010000017.1:0-5087 GCA_964542415.1 uncultured Bacteroidia bacterium
CTTAAACATTTTCAGCCAATTTTCCTAATTTTTCCTGAGCGAAAGGTCAGTTAGGTAATTACTTTCCTTCGCAAGCACTAGTGCTTCCGTCGCTAAATTCTTACCTATTTAAACTTGCCCTTTTTCCGCGGTACTGCGTCAAAAAGCCTTCATTTAGCTCGCTAAACTCAGCCTTTTTTCCTTGTCCCGCGAAAAAATGACTGCGTTTAAATTGGGTAATTACTTTGCGCCGAAAGCACTAGCCGGGCGGCTTTAGCCCCCGGCCCCGAGCAGCCCTGCCAGCGTAGGGGAATCTGGGGGACCTGGCAGGTTCGCCGCCGCACGAGGCCCGCGCTAACCTGACAGGTCGGGCTTTGCTAGGCCGGGTCTCCGATTTGCAGACGCTGGTCTGCGGGAGGTTCTCTACGCGCCGAGAAACTGTTGGCTGGAAAGAAAAAGGAAAATTTACTATAACAGTGTTAGTTTTTATTTCATATAAACATATCTTCCCAAGCATGATCCTCCCTGGCCTGGTTTCGGCGTTTTTATCCTTCCCTCGCTGATTTTAGCGGTTGGCATTGACCAGTACCTGCTGGCAAAAGGCCACGAACCGTTCGGCGATTTTCAGGTGGCTGTATTGGGATACCATCAATTGCCGGGCTTGCCTGCCGAGACTCTCGCGCAGGCCCGGGTCCTGCTGGAGGGCAAGGATCTGACTGGCCACGCGCTCCGCCCCGTGCTCGCAGAGCATGAGGTGCTTGCCGGGGACAAAGACCTCCCGCATGGCCGGAGTATCTTTGCTCAGCACACATTTACCTAAGGCGGCATAATGGTATACTTTGTTCGGCACCACCAGATCGGCTTTGAGCGAGTCGCCAAATATGCCCAGGCAGAGGTCAAATCCCGTCAGCCACTGCGGTAGTTTGTCGGAGGGGGCGCGCCCGGGAAAATGAACCTGGGAAAGCTGGTTCGCGGCTGCGAAGGCCTTGGCCTCGGCAAAGGCGTGCCCGTCTCCGATGAGGGTAAACTGGATGTCTTCGCGGTTTTTTAGCAAGTAGGCTGCTTCCAGAATGCGCCGGGTGCCTTGCAGAGGGACGAAAGAGCCATAGAAGCCCACCCGAAACCCTGACGAAGGTTCGACCGGGGCGGGTTGGTACTGGTCTGTGTGTACCCCTACCGGCAAGACCCCGCGTGGCTGCCCTTCAGGCAGCTTGAAAAGCCGAACCAGCTCATCGAGGTGAGCCTGGGTATCGGCCAGAAGGGCTTGGGCCCGGCGAAAGTCGCGGAAGTCGGCCAGGTACTTTTGCGGGGCCTTCCAATAATGCCCATAGTCTACCACTTTGGTGAGGTAACGAGAAATGAGCGGATCGAAGATAACCGGGCAGCTGAGGGTACGCTGGACGAAAGCCAGGTCCCGGTGGCGGAAAGGGGGCACGTAGGCAATGTCTACCCCAGCCGCTATCACGGCTAATTCACGGGCGGCCGCCCGGTGGCGGCCGGGCAAGGAATAGCGGATGGCCTCCACCCCAGAAAGGCTTTGCAGGCCTTGCCACAAAATATCGGTGCGGTTGTAAGAAAAGTCAGTCTTGCCGACAAACAGGATGCGCATAAAACCAGGGGCTGACCTCCAATGACCAGCTTGGCAAAGGTGAGAAAAAATCCGGACTGGGTGCAACCGCAGAGGGGAGACGCGGTCCTTGGCCCGGAAAATCTAAAACCGGTTCCGTTAACGATTTCGTAATTTTTTTTCAGAATTAACTCCATAAACGTAAACCAAGCGGCTGTACTTGCGTTATGATTGGAAACTATGGAAATGGTAAAAGTTTTTACAGTATTTCCAGTTTCCTCCCAACTTATTTTATGGACATAGAGACCCGGATATTGGAGCAAGCCCAAGAATTGTTTTTTCGCTATGGAGCAAAAAGCGTCACCATGGATGATATAGCGCGGCAATTGGGCATGTCCAAGAAGACCATCTATCAATATTTCAGCAACAAAGCCGACATCATCTACGAAGTCACTTGCAATTTTCTACGCTGCGAACAGATGGACACCGAGAAGGTGCTGGAGGCTTCACAGAATGCCATCCACGAGCTGATGCTGGTGATGCAAGCCAGCGGGCAGACCTTTCGTATGGTTTCTCCCAACCTGCTGTATGAGATAGAAAAATATTATCCCAAAGCCTGGGAAGTATTCGAAGCGCACAAGCGGACCTTTATCATCGAAAAGATCAAAGAAAACCTGCTGCGCGGCATCGAAGAGGGCCTCTACCGGCCCGATCTGGAGGTGGAGATCGTGGCTCGGATGCGGATGATGCAGATCGAGACCAGCTTGCGGGGCAACCTTTTTCCCCGCCATCAATTCGATCCGCTTCAGGTACAATTGCAGATGTTTCAAGTGTACCTCTACGGCATTGCCACGGCCAAAGGCCGCGAACATATTCAAGCTTTCAATTTTTCAACCTTGTCCAATATTTCGTCTGAATGATACCCTATCCATCCACCACAGGCTGGTTCCGTTTCCGACAGGGGATTTTGTTGTTGTTGGTACTGAGCTTAGGTCCCTGGGGCCTGGCCCAGCCCACCGGGCCAATCAGCTACACCCTGGAAGAAGCGATTGCCTACGCCCTGGAAAACAATATCCAGGTAAAAAATGCCCGCTTTGATGAGTACATCGCTGCGGCCCAGGTCAAAGAAGTCGTCGCAACGGGCCTGCCACAGGTCAGTGGCTCAGGAGAATTGCAGTATTTCATCGAATTGCCGACCACCATTTTGCCACCGGAGTTTAATCCGGGTAGCAACGAGGCCCTGGAAGCCAAGTTTGGCTTTCCCTGGCAGTCGACCTTTGGCCTTTCGGTGAGCCAGCTGGTCTTTGATGGTACTTTTTTCCTGGGCGTGCAGGCCGCCAAGACGTTTAAGGAGCTTTCTGCCAAATCAGCGGCTCAAACCCGCGAAGAAACTGCGCTGGCGGTGAGCCAGGCGTATGTGCAAGCCCTCATTGCCCAGGAGCAAGCCGACCTCATCCAGGCCAACCTCGACCGGGTACGCCGACTCTACGAAGAGACCAAGGCCCTGAACGAAGCCGGGTTTGCCGAAGAAATCGACGTGGACCGCTTGCAGATCAACCTCAACAACCTGGAGCTGGAACAGCAGCGTATATCTCGCTACATCGTCCTGAGCAAAGACATGCTCAAGTTTCAGATGGGCATGTCCATCGAGCAGGACATCGCCCTGAGTGAGCAGGTAGAGGACTTGGCCGCCAAGCCGACAGAAACCCAAGCCTTACAAGAAGTCGACCCTTCCCAACGCATCGAATACAGCTTGTTGAGGACTCAGCAGGAGATCGAAAACTACAACCTGCGGCGCATCCGGGCGGGGTATTATCCTAGCCTCTACGCCTTCGGTAATTACCAATTCAACGCCCAGCGCAACGAGTTTAACTTTTTCGACAGCAACGAAAGCTGGTTCCCCATTTCGGTGGTCGGCCTCAACCTCTCGGTTCCCATCTTCGACGGGCTGCGCAAGCACCGGCAGATGGAGCAATCCCGCCTGGAACTGAAGAAGATCGAAAACCAATTCGAGCAGTTGGAGAATTCCATCAGCCTGGAGGTAAAATCAGCCAATAACGACCTGCTCAATGCCTACAACAACCTGGAGTCCCTGACTAAAAACCGGGAATTGGCTCAGAAGGTCTACCGCACCGCCCGTATCAAGTACAAGGAGGGGGTGGGGTCCAGCCTAGAGCTGAATGAAGCTGAAAATGACCTCAAACAAGCTGAGTCCAATTACCTCAGTGGCTTATATGAGTACCTCTCGGCGCGCCTGGAACTGCAAAAAGCCAAAGGCGAATTTGCCCGCTACCACCGCAGATAACTTTCTCCCCTTTTCCTATTCTTATCCCTTCTCACCTCGTCACATAGTTTTTATAATGATACGTTATTTTTCACACCTGCTCATGGGGCTGCTGGCCATTTCGCTAGCCGCCTGCGGGGGCAAAGACCCCTTGACCAAAAAACGCGAAAAACTTCAGGAAAAGAAATCAGAACTCCTGGCTATCAATGAAGAGATCAAGACCCTGGAGGAAGACATCATCAAGCTTGACCCCTCCTCTGTGGCCGAAGCGCGTAAGGCCGCGGTGGCAGTCAATGCCCTGAAGCCCAACACTTTCCAGCATTTCGTGAAAGTACAGGGCAAAGTCGAAGCCCGCAAAAACATTGTGGTGAGCCCCAAAGCGAGCGGCACCCTCACCCAAATCTACGTCTCCCAAGGCCAGCGGGTCGGGGCAGGCAAAGTATTGGCCCAGATCGACGATGCCATGGTCCGCAGCAACCTGGCAGAGGTCCAGACCCAGTTGGACCTGGCCCAGATCATGTATGACAAGCAACAGCGGCTTTGGGACCAGAAAATCGGCACCGAAGTGCAGTACCTGACCGCCAAAAACCAGAAAGAATCGCTTGAACGCCGTCTGGAGACCCTTCAGGAACAACTTGACATGTACCAGATCAAAGCGCCCATCTCGGGGGTCGTAGATGAGGTCATGCCAAAGCTCGGTGAAGCAGTGAGCCCGGGCATGCCGGCCTTTCGCATCGTGAACACCAGCGACTTGCGCCTCACCGCCGATTTGTCCGAATCCTATATTCCCTACGTCAAAAAAGGCGACGAGGTAAAGCTTTACTTTCCCGCCCTCAGGGACAGTACTAAGGCCCGGGTTTCCTACGTGGGACAGTCCATTGAGCCGAACAACCGCACCTTCGAGGTCGAAGTCGACTTGCCCAATAGCGACAACTACAAGCCCAATATGTTTGGGGAAATTTCCATCAATGACCGCACCGTCACGGAGGCCATCGTTATTCCCCTCAGCCTGATCCAGCGCTCAGAACAGGGCTCTTATGTCTTTGTGGTGGAGAAAAATGAGGCGAATGAATGGGTTGCCCAGCGCCGCAACATCAAAACCGGCCTTTCCTACAATGGGATAGTCGAAGTAGAGGGTGGCCTCCAAGCCGGAGAGCGGGTGGTAAACATGGGCTTCAAGGGCTTGAGCGATGGCCAACTGGTTACCCTGGAAGAAGAACCTAATCTGGCGAAGAAATAGATTTTGAGACTGATAGA
>CAZIVQ010000017.1:5187-14326 GCA_964542415.1 uncultured Bacteroidia bacterium
ATAGATTTTGAGACTGATAGAGGTTGAGATGGACAGATTTTGAGACTGACAGAGGTTGAGACTGATAGAATTGAGCAGAAAGCAATTCTCTCTCAACCTCTCAACCTCTCACCCTCGCCCCTCAATTACCTTACCCATGAGCGACAAAAAATATAATTTCCAAGAATTTCCCATTTCCAGCTGGGCGATCGAGAACCGGATCACGATCTACCTGCTGACCATCGTGATTGCCATTGCTGGGATGGTAAGCTATTCCGTCATCCCGAAAGAGAACTTTCCGGAGGTGCAGTGGCCGGTCATTTATGTATCGACCCCTTACCCTGGGACTTCCCCGGAAGACGTAGAAAACCTTGTCACCCGCAAAATAGAGAAGGAACTCAACGGCATTGAGGGCGTGAAAGAGATCAACAGTACCTCTATCCAGGATTTCTCCAGCGTCTTCGTCGAATTCGAGACGGACGTCGACCTGGACGAGGCCAAGCGAGAGGTGGACGATGCGGTCAACCGCGCCAAGAATGAGCTTCCCAACGACCTGCCCAATGACCCGCAGGTTGTGGACATCAACCTCTCGGAGATTCCGATCATGTTTCTCAACGTGTCCGGGCCTTTTGACAATGTCACCCTAAAGCGCTACGGTGAAGACTTGCAAGAAGAAATCGAGAAGCGCTTGCGCAAAGAGGTGCTTCGCATCGACCTCGTGGGGGCCCTGGAGCGGGAGTTTCAGGTAAATGTCGACCTCTACAAGATGGAGGCGGCCAGCATCTCCATGGGCAACATCGAGTCGGCTATCGCCAACGAAAACGTGATCATCTCTGGCGGTGAGCTGGATGTGGCAAACCAGAAGGTAGCCGTACGCCTCAATGGCGAGTTTCAAAATGTAGACGACCTCCGCGACATCGTGGTACGCGGCAGCAAGGGCAACTCGGTCTACCTGCGCGATGTGGCCGAAGTGGTCGACGGTTTCGAAGAGCGAGAATCTTATGCCCGCCTTAACGGGCAGCCAGTCCTAACTCTCAACGTGATCAAGAAGGCCGGAGAGAACCTGATCGAAACCGCCGCCCAGATCAAAGACATCGTGGTGGAGCTGCAGGAAGAACGCTACCCCGAAGCCCTCACCATCACCATCTCTGGCGACCAGTCGATCATGACGCTCAATACCCTAAATGAGCTGACCAACACCATCATCATCGGCTTTATCCTGGTAACCTTGGTGCTCACCTTTTTCATGGGCGTGCGCGATGCCCTCTTCGTGGGTTTGGCCGTGCCCTTGGCGTCATTCATTGCCTTCGCTACCCTGCCGGTCCTGGGCTACACCATGAACCTGATCGTACTCTTCTCCTTCATCCTCGCCATGGGGATTGTGGTAGATAATGCCATCGTGGTGATCGAAAACACCCACCGGATCTTTAATGATGAAAACCTTCCTATCGTCCCGGCGGCTAAAAAAGCAGCCGGAGAAGTGATCGCCCCAGTGTTTTCTGGTACCCTCACCACCATCGCTCCATTCTTGCCGCTACTGTTCTGGAAAGGGGCGGTAGGAGAATTCATGAAATTCCTGCCGGTGGTGATGATCATTACCCTCTTCGCTTCTCTCTTCGTGGCCTATGTGATCAATCCGGTCTTTGCGGTGAGTTTCATGAAGCGGGATACCGAATCTAAAGTCAATCACAAGAAGATCGGTTTTTATCTTGGTGCCATGCTGGTGCTGGGCATTTTGGGACACGTCTTCGAGGTGCCGGCCTTCGGCAATTTCTTGTTTTTCATGCTGCTGTTTGTGGCTTTCAATGCCTACGTCATGCGCCACGCCGTACGCTACTTCCAGCGGCGGATCATCCCGGCAGTCAAGGATGCCTACGGCAACCTGCTGCGCTGGTGCTTGACGAGCTGGCACCCTTATGCAGTGCTGACAGGGACGGTTTTGCTGTTGCTGGTTTCATTTGCCGCGTTCAACAACAGCAACGTGAAGATCGTGCAATTTCCCAAGGCCGATCCCAACTTCGTCTACGTCTACAATGAGTTGCCCACCGGTACCGACATTGAAGTGACCGACTCCATCACCACCATCCTGGAAGACCGGGTCTATGAGATCATCGAGCAAGATAATCCCATCGTCAAGTCAGTGATCACCAACGTCGCCATCGGTGCCGGAGACGCCAATTCTTTCGACCAGAGTTCCTCCATGCCCAACAAGGGCAAGGTCACGGTCGAATTTGTCTCGGCCAAAGAACGCGGCGGAGTCAGCACCCAGAAAATACTGGAGGACATTCGGGCCAACATGAAAGGCATTCCCGGGGCGAAAATCACCGTGGAGCAGGATGAAGGAGGTCCTCCTGGGGGAGCGCCGGTGCAAATCGAGCTGAAGTCAGAAAACTTCGGGAAGCTTGTGGCTGTGAGTGAAGACCTCTTCGGCTACCTCGATTCGCTCAACGTGGTAGGCGTAGAGCAGCTGAAGTGGGATGTAGACGAGCGCCGACCCGAGTTGATGATCGACATCAACCGGGAGAAAGCCAGCGAACTCGGTATCAGCTCCGGGCAGATCGGCATGGCCATCCGTACCGCTTTGTTTGGGAAAGAGGTGTCGCAGTTTCGGGACAATGAGGACGAATACCCCATCCAATTGCGGCTGCAGGAGCGCTTTCGCGACAACATCAGCAGCCTGCTCGACATGCGTATCAGCTACATGGACCAGGCCAACGGCAGCTTCAAGTCGGTGCCGATTTCGGCCGTGGCTGACTTCGAGATGAGCAGCGCCTACGGGGGCATCAACCGTACGGACCTCAAGAAGTCGGTGACCATCACCTCCAACGTGCTCTCTGAATTCAACGTCAACGACGTTAATGCCGAGATCAAGTACTACGTCGATAAATTTCAAGCCCAAGGCCGCCTGGACCGGGAAGTGGACCTGAAGATCGGGGGAGAAACCGAAGACCAAGCCAAGGAAGGCGCTTTCTTAGCCCTTGCATTTGGCGCTTCGATCATCTTAATTTTCATGATTTTGGTGACCCAGTTCAATTCGTTTAGCAACGTGCTGATCATCCTTTTTCAGGTATTTCTGAGTGTAACCGGGGTGCTGCTGGGATACGCCCTTTCGGGCAAGGAATTTTCTGTCATCCTCTCCGGGGTGGCTCTGGTTACCTTGGCGGGAATCGTGGTGAACAACGGCATCATTTTGCTGGACTTTATCCAGATCTTGCGCAAGCAGGGCTCCAGTTTGAAAGAAGCCGTGATCGAAGGCGGGCGAGTAAGGTTTACCCCGGTCTTGCTGACCGCCTCTTCCACGGTACTCGGCCTAGTGCCCCTGGCCTTGTCTCTGAATATCAACTTCAATACCTTGCTTTCTGATCTGGACCCGCAGATTTTCTTTGGCGGGGACAGTGCCGCCTTCTGGGAGCCCTTTGCCTTCACGGTCATTTACGGCCTGAGCTTCGCCACAGTGATCACCCTTGTCGTGGTACCAGTGATGTACTACCTGACCAAGCAACTGGAAGCCTGGATGAAAGAAAAATGGTTCAAAGACGTGGACTCAGAAGAAGCGTCCCAAGATGTAACCCCGGCTCAGACCGCCAGTTAATCCGGTTATTTCCCGTTTAATTATATGTGGTGCGCCTGTCTCCGCAAGGAGATGGGCGCTTTTTTTCAGAATAGAGAAACTAAAACAGAGAGAATAGACGGGTGAGTCTATTTTTTTCATAAAAATTCTTACCCTGGGATCGAATTTGCGTCTATTAGCCTACAGCCGGGGCATTGACCCGGCACTTATTCACCAAACCCATCCATCCATGAAACTGGAAAAAATCATGCTCACCCTAGGCGGCCTGGCCGGGATCACGGCTTTCTTCTTGCCGTATCTCACCTTTTCCAAGTCCATTCTCGGCCTGGAGTTGCTCAATGCCTCCATGAGCGGCTACAGCCTGAGCCGCTCCTTGCTCGACGCCTTTGACATCCTTGGCTATGAGGGCAGCCAAACGGCCTGGAAGGTCTTGCAAGAAGTGATGCAAACCGCCAACGGTACCGAGGGATACTTGAGCCTTGCCGGGTTGATCTTCGTGTTTGCCGGCCCCTTTTTGTTTTTGGCCTATTCCCTCGGCTACTTCTTCCGGGGACTGATGGGACGCCAATACAAGCATGGCATTTTCTTCACCTTGATCTACGCGGGACTCTCTTGGCTTACCTTCTACCTGATCAGCATCACCCAGACCACCACTCAACTTCTGGGCTTGGATGTGGGGGTAAAGCTGGAGTTTTTCAGCATGGCTG
This sequence comes from uncultured Bacteroidia bacterium, assembly GCA_964542415.1. GTDB lineage: Bacteria > Bacteroidota > Bacteroidia > J057 > J057 > CAZIVQ01. The sequence continues at coordinate 9,445 of CAZIVQ010000017.1, forward strand.
GGGTGGGGTTTTGGGTGGCCGCGGCGGGCATGCTGGTGGCCGCTTTTTCGCTATTTTTCGCGCCGATGAAAACCAGCTGACATGAGCCTTCTTTTCCGGTATGTTTTACTCATGGGGACCTGCCTGGCCTTGGTGGCTTGTACCAGTCAGCACGCCCCCGCTTCCACCGAAGACTCCCTCTACCTGGACAGCGAGATCGGATGGAATTGGAAAACCGACGGGGAATCACAGGTGAGGCGCTACCTGCTGGCCCTTGATCCGGAATGGGGATGGGTTTATGAGCCGTTGGCGGCAGGTGAGGAGGAGTACAACCACCCCAGCACCCGACTGGAAATTGAAATCGAAAACAGCCTGCGGGTTGACACTGCTACCGCCGAGCATAGAGCCCTCATCTTCGACAAGCTCGCCCGGGTCTGCGCCCTCAACCTGGCCGAACCCAGTACCTATGACTCCCTTCAAATCACTTACAATGAAGGCGAATGGACCCACCGATATGCAGTAAGTAGCTTTTCTCCCCCTGCATACTGGGAGACAGAATCCAGGAAGGCAAACGAAAACCCCGAGGGAGAATGAAGCCCTGAAGATCTGGTTGCATTTTACTATGTTTGTGCGGTTAATTCATACGCCTGCCGGGTGCTCCCTCACCCCTACCCTCCGCTTTTATGTTTCTTCAATCTATTGCGCATTACCTTCCTTCCACTGTCGTCCCTAACGCCTACTTTGCGGCCCTGAATGGACTCTCCGACGATTGGATCAGCACCCGCACGGGCATCCGCGAACGGCGCAAAGCAGGGCCCCGCGAAAATACCCAGACCATGGCCATCGAGGCTACCCGCCGCCTGATGGCCCAAGCCGGTAACTCAGACCAAGCCATTGACCTCATCGTTGCCGCCACCTATACCCCCTACGACACGGTTGCTACCCTGGGCCACGTGGTCCAAAACGAGATTGGCGGCAACCACATCCCTGTGGTGACCATCTCCGCCGCCTGCTCTTCGCTGCTCAATGCCATCGAAATCGCCGAAGGCTATTTTGCTACCCAAAAGGCGACCTATGCCCTGGTCGTAGCCTCTGAACACAACACGGCCTATGCCAACGAAACCGACCCGGTAGCCGGCCACCTGTGGGGAGATGGAGCGGTAGCGCTGCTCATCACCCGGGAGCCCCGCCCGCAGCGGCCGGGCATGCAGGTGCAGGCCCTCAAGACCGGTGGCGCCGCCAACGTAGGCAAGGGCATCCAAGGGGTGCAGCTCCGGCCCTTCGACGGGGGCATCATCATGCCCAATGGCCGGGATGTCTTTATGTATGCCGTGCAGTACATGACCCGCATCAGCCAGGAAGTGCTCGAAAGCCTCGACCTTTCGGTGGATGACCTGCGCTATTTTGCCCCCCACCAAGCCAACCTCCGCATTACCCGCAAAGTAGCCGCCAACCTAAACCTCCCCGAGGAAAAACTCCTGTCTAACATCCAATACCTGGGCAACACCGGCTCAGCGGGCTGTGGCATCGCCTTGTCCGAAGCCTGGGAAAGCATCAAGCCCGGCGACCGGGTGATGATGACGGTCTTCGGCGGGGGGTACTCCTATGGCGCGATGTTGTTGGAAGCCTAGTGCTTCCGGAACTAAATTCTACCCCATTTAAACTTGCCCTTTTTCCGCGGTACTGCGCTTAAATTGGGTAATTACTTTGCTCCGTAAGCACTAGTGCTTGACTGCTGAGGCAGGTCGGGGAATGACAGCAAAGCCGCAAGCTCGGCCGGATTGGCGCGTAGGTTGGTGGTTCCTTTCTCCGAAGGCGGACTTTCAGCCTGAGGCGGATCTTCGATAATCCGGCCGCGACAGCTGCTGGCTTATTTGCCGGACGGAGTCCAGCGGTACTGGGCTCGTACCGCTGGACTCCGTCCGGCGTTTTCATACCAGACAGATTTTTGCGCCTTTAGCCCCCGGCTCCCGAGCAGCCCTGCCGATGAAAGGAACTTTGTTTGGGATGCAATTAACGCTGTCAGGGCAAAAGCAGGGGTTTTGACAGCCCTGACAGCGTAGCAAATGACAAGCTAGCCGGGCGGCTTTAGCCCCCGGCTCCCGAGCAGCCCTGCCAGCGTAGGGGAATCTGGGGGACCTGGCAGGTTCGCCGCCGCACGAGACCCGCGCTAACCTGACAGGTCGGGGGGGTGGAGCAGTTGTGTATAAGGCCCAGGACTCGAAGGGTCACCGAGAGGCTTGTCATGAGTAGCTGCCGCCCTGGGTTTTCAGGTCCTGGAGATACGCATCGAAGCGAGCTTTGTCGACGATTTTCTGGACTTGGGTGCCTTCGGCGAGGAGTCGCTCTCCGCAAAACGCCCGGTAGCGGCAGTGGACGGTATGGCCCTCCACGGCTTCGAGGGTAGCCACGATGCGCACCCGGCTGCCCAAGGGGGCCGGAGACCGGTGATGGACCGAGAGCGAGACGCCGACCCCTTCTTCCCCTGCCTCTTTCATTTTCAGGACAAATAGGCGACAAGCCCATTCCACGTCTTGGCCGAGGGCAAAGGTGGCGTAAACCGGATGAACCAGCCCGGTTTCGAAGCGGGCCAGTTTGTCTTCGGTTACCAGGGTCTCGTAAGTCTGGGTATCACCGGGTTGGAAAGGGTTTTTCATGAAAAGAATCAGGCAGGGTTATCCACCAACACCAGCAGGTTTTTAGCTACGGCCCCACTCACGATGAGGGTCTTTTCGGCGAGCTGGAGTTGCATGGAATCGTCAAAGGGAAGGGCTTCGATGACCTGGAAGACGGCTCCTAAGGTCAAACCGGTGCGGTCGAGGTATTGGAGAAAGTCCGGGTCAGAGCGGCGTACGCCCGCGAGGCTGACGGCGGTTCCCGGGCCCACTTCTGTCAAGGGCAGGGTCTCCCTGGTTTCGATCTGGCCATCTTCAGAAGGAATGGGGTCACCGTGCGGGTCGAACTTGGGGTAGCCCAGGAACTCGTCGATAGCGCGCACCAGTTCGGGAGAGTCGATATGCTCGAGTTGCTCGGCCACCTCGTGGACATTATCCCAGGCAAAGTTGAGTTTTTCTACCAAGAACACCTCCCAGAGCCGGTGTTTGCGTACGATGCGCAGGGCGATGCGGCGACCTTCCTCGCTGAGGGTAGCGCCTTTGTAGCGGGTGTAGCGCACCAACTCTTTTTCATGCAGCTTCTTGAGCATGTCGGTAACCGAGGCCGGGCTGGTCCCGAGGTAGTTGGCAAGGGTATTGGTAGAAACCGGCTGCCCTCCCTGGGAGAAGCGCAAGACTCCCTTCAGGTAGTTCTCTTCGGTTTCCGTGTGGGTTTTTTGCAAAGTCGTCATCTGGCGGAGAGGGAAGAACCAATCGAAAAGCTCGCAAGCTATGCTTGAGGGTGAATGGATAAAAATACGCACATTCTGCCGGGATAAAAAGTAGCAGGGGTCATTTCAACCTGCCGGCACGCTCTATAAACCGAAGCGCCCCCCTGGGCTACTCCAGGGTAAGTTAGGGAAGCAGGGGGCTAAATACATCCAATTTAAAGGACAGCTTAAAAAATTTCCCTGTCGCCCGGAACATACCCGAAGCGCAGAAAATCCGTTATGTTTCATGTCCAGCTACCCTTCCCCGGCCGGTTGGGCGGTTTTTTCCTTAGGAACGTTGACAAAATGAATCACCCCAGATTGCGCAGACCTGTCCCGGCTCGTCGGGAGGATCAAGCAAGATGGATAGCGTTATTTGGGAAGCGTTCCTTATGCAGCCATTTCCCTTTTCTCGTCGTTGGGATAGGTTGTATATTCCCCCTATTCTGCTCCCTTTTGACCTGACCACCCCATACCTGTATCATGAATCATCGCTACCTCTGGTTGCTCACTGGTTTTGTCTTGCTTTGCCTTTCTGGCTATTGGTACCCGCTCACCGGCGAATCCCTGCCCCCGGCCGAACTCCGAGACCCCTCCTTGGGCCAATCCAACCTCCGTTTTATTCGCAACGATGGGCAGTGGGATGCCCGTATCCGCTATCAGGTCAAGCTCAACGGCGGCCGCATCGACTTTGAGGGCCAGCAACTGCTGTACACGTTTGTCGACCTGCCTGAGCGGCACCATCACGGCCGCGGAGAGCAAGCTCATGAGGCACAGCCCCTACGCGGCCATGTGCTCCGTAGCAGCTGGCTGGGCAGCAACCCCGAAACGAAGGTAAGCGCGGCCCTCCCCGACCAGACCTTCCATAATTATTTCATCGGCCAGGATCCTTCCCGCTGGGCTGGCGAGGTGCCGCTCTTTGCCCAGCTTACCTATGAGTCGATCTATGAAGGCATCGACCTGCGTTTTTATGGGCTGGGCGAGGCCATGAAGTACGACTATCTGTTGACCCCCGGGGCAGATCCAGCCCACATCCAGCAACGAATCGAAGGAGCTGAGGCAATCTTTCTGGAAAAGGGGCAGCTCCACGTCAAGACTTCGGTGCGGGACCTGAAAGAAATGGCCCCCTTTGCTTACCAGGAAAAAGCGGGCCGGAAGGTAGAGGTCCCCTGCGAGTTTGTGCTCAAAGGGGAAGTAGTCAGCTACCACTTTCCCCGGGGCTACGACCGCAGCCTGCCGCTGGTGATCGATCCGACCCTGATTTTTTCCACCTATTCGGGCTCTACAGCCGACAACTGGGGCTTCACGGCCACTTACGACTTGCAGGGCAACGCCTATGCCGGAGGCATTGAATGGAGTGGCTTCGGCGGCTACCCTACCACCCCGGGCGCTTTCCAACAGACCAATCCCAACGGGGGCACGAGCCAGGTGACCATCTCCAAATTCGACCCTACCGGCGCCAACCTCATCTACGCCACCTACCTGGGCGGCAACCAGGCTGTGGGGTTGGTCTTCCTGGTTGCCGCCCAGGTAGGTGGC